>DASVGM010000505.1:0-7203 GCA_036379555.1 Pirellulales bacterium
AACGTGTTTGTTGAAGAGGCCCTCGGCTTGCCCGAGGGAGTTTTCACGTTGGCCGTCTACACCGGCGGCCTTCCCCAAAGCCCCGATTTTCCGCCGCTTGGCCGCATTCGGTGGCCAAGCGGCGGAAAATCGGAGAAGGGACGAGTGGCAAATGCCCGGTGTAGACGGCCAACGGGACTCTCCACCCGGCAAGCGGGTGGCATCAACGGTCCAACGCCGCCACGACGACGCCGCGTCCTGTAATCGCGGAAGATTATTTAGCTCCGATCTCGGCCCTTATCGCGTGCCCAGCCCCACCCATTGCTGGCTTTGCAAATAATCGAGCAGCCAGGGATGTACCCAGGGGTTCCAGGTGGGATAGCTGACGGACAGCACCGACAGGGCAAGCAGCACCAGCGCCACGCCGCGCCACGCGCGGCGCGATGCCATCCAGTCGGCCATTGGTAACATGCCCAGCAGCCAGAGCGGCGCGAACCAAAAAACCCAACGAAAACCGCTCGTCATGCCGCCGTAGTTGCGCTGCTCCAACGGCCGCAGCAGATAGAAAACGACGCAAACCAACGACACCGACGTCAGCAACACACCCAAAGCGCGCCAGTCGGGCGAGCGGCGCAGGCAGAACATGCCCATGCCAAGGAAACTGAGCAGCCAAATTGGCGTCAAAGAAAAAATGCCGTGGTGACCGATCAAAGCATGAAACGCGTAGATCGCCTGATCGGGCTCGCCTTGATCGATCGGGCTGCGGCCGGCCGGTTTCGACCAATAACTGTCGCGCACTTTGCCGTCGCGCAGAAACTGATAATCGTACCAGTTGTCGCCCGCCTTCCAATGCGCGTAGGGCGGAATCCACGAGTGATGGGCAAGGTAGTTTGTGCCTTCCGCCGCGGCAAGCACGAGCAGAGCAGCGGGCAAAAAGGCGGATAGCGTCTTGGCGGGAACCTTGTAGAGCAACCCCGTGGCGACGGCGGCGAAGAAGGCCAGCGCCGGCAGTTCGTTGGCGGCGGTGAAGGCGGAAAAAACGCCGGCCGACACAAACCAGCGCGCCCGCCGCTCCTCGTCATACCATATTCGTAAGGCGGCATCGAGCGCCAGCGCGGCCGCTACCGCGGCCGTAAGATGATTGTTTATGGTTACCACGAACGTCGATAGAAACGTGCCAAAGGCCGCGCCGGCCATGACAAACAACCGGCCCCAATCGCTCGTGCCAAAGCGCTCGATCAGCCGGGCGACCACCGCGAAGTAAATGGCCATGGGCAGCACGTTGAACAACAGCAACAGCCCGCGGCCAATCGCGTAGGGCCGGTCGGCCAGCGTGGCGCCGGTGAGTTTGTGGACCAGCCAATAAGGCCCGGCCATCAGCGTGGCCAAAAGCGGCGGCTTACTGGAATAGAGGTGCCCCTCCTCGGCCGCCGGGGCCGGGCGGCCAAGGTCGTCGTGCTTGACCATGTCGATCGTGTCCCAATTGGGCTGGCGAACGATCTCGTCAATCTGATACGTGCCCAACTCCACCAGCGACCGCACCGTGGCCCAGCGGCTGCGATCGTTGCTCGACAGAAACGGCCGCTGTTTTTGCCAGTCTTGGCGGCCTTGGTCCTTGAGATATTTCTCCAGTCGCACGGTATCGACGGCGTTCACGGCGAAAATGCGGCCCGTCATGCCGCCCAAGCTGACGGCGATGAGCACCGCGTACATCGAGCGGCGAAGTGGATCGCGATCGAAAGTCATGCGTCGTTCTTGATCAGGGAGGTTTCTTCAGCGATTGAATAGGTTTCGGCGTCGCGCCCGGTATAGGCGATGATCAGCTCGGCCAAAAAGCCGATGGAAATCAGTTGCCCGCCGAGCAGCAGTGAGGCCACGGAATAGTGCAGCGCCGGGCGTTGGTGCAGCGGCAAATCGCCTGGTTCGGGCCAGCATTGCGTCTTGAGCCAGTAGGCGCTCAGATAGGCGATGCCCGCCGCGCCCAAGACGAAAAAACCGAGTCCCGCCGCGCCCAGGGCGTGCTGCGGCCGTTGGCCAAAGCCGGTTAAAAACTTGACGGTGAGCAGGTCGAGAAAGCCCCGTAAAAACCGGCGGACGCCGTATTTCGAGTGGCCAAACTTGCGCGGCCGATGTTCGATGATGACTTCGCCCACGCGAAAGCCGCGGGCATGCGCCAGCACCGGCACGAAGCGATGCAACTCGCCGTAGAGGCGCACCTCGCGAAACACCTCACGACGATAGCATTTCATACCGCAATTGTGGTCGTGCAGCGCAACGCCGGTCAGGCGGCTGACCAGCCAATTAAACACACGCGAAGGCCAAACCTTGTGCCAGGGATCGTGGCGGATTTTTTTCCAGCCGCTCACCACGTCCAGATCGTTGGCCATCCGCTCCAAAAACTTGGGGATCTCGCGCGGATCGTCTTGCAAATCGGCGTCCAGCGTCATAACCAATTCGCCGCGAGCGGCCTGAAAGCCGGCACTGAGCGCCGCGGCCTTGCCGAAATTCCGCCTGAAACGCAGCCCGCGCACCCGCTGGTCGGCGGCGGCCATGGCGCGAATCAACTCCCAGGAGGCATCGGTCGAACCATCGTCGACGAACACCAAATCGAGGTCGTAATCCCGCGCGCCGGCCACCGCGGCGAGCTCGCGGTACAAGCTCTCCAGGCTTTCAGCTTCGTTGTAAACGGGGATGACCGCGGACAGCATGACTGGCAAACGATGAAACCAAGCGCCTTTACGGTTTTCCGTGGCTGGCGAAACGCTACAGCATACTCCAAATTGGCGACTTGGCCAGCATGAGGTGTAGTGCGATGGTCATTTCCGGATGCTCGCGGTGTCATCAAGCAAGCATTCCGGCGGCTCTTGATGATACACTATAACTTCCGCATTTAAGCCCTGGCGGGCGCCGCGAATCGCGCGATGGAGGTCGGCGCATCATGTTTGTGGCGCCTTTGGCCGCGACCTTTAGGGTTCTTCCAGCCATTGAGAAAGTTGAGGTTCTCCGCATTTGGTGATTTCGCAGCCGGTAAGCGATTTCGTCGTTTGCTCGGGACAGGCAAAGTGACGATGCGGCGCCGAAGCGATCAATCCACCGCCTGCTGAGCGTCAGCTCCGACCAAGCGCTCGAACAGTCGCAGGTGCTCATCAACCATCCGATCGATCGAGTAGTGCTGGCGCACTTGCTCGCGCGCGGTACGGCCCAACCGCTCGGCCTGCGCCTGGTCTGCGAGAAGTTCGAGAATCACCTCGGCCAAGCGGCAGCTATCGCGCGTGGGCGCCAGGCGGCCATGCACGCCGTCTTGCACAAGCGCCTCGTTGGCGGCAATCGCCGAGGCAATGACGGGCAACCCCGACGCCATCGCTTCCAGCAAGGCCAGAGACATTCCTTCCTCGAGCGAGGGCAGAACAAACAGGTCGGCCGCTTGCAGGAATTCTTCAACGTCGTCGAACGGCCCGGCGATGTAGACCAGCCCCCACAGGCCCAACTCTCCGACCAAATTGGTCAGCTCCGCTCGCTGCGGGCCATCGCCCACCAGCCAGAGCCGCGCGTCAGGCATGTGCGCCAGCACGCTCGGCCAAGCGCGGACGAGGTATTCCAGACCCTTCATCTTGTGTAAGCGGCCGGTATACACCACCAGCGGCGCATCGCCAATCGCCAACGAAGCGTCGGCCTCGGCCAGATCGCCGCGCGCCTGCGCCCGCCGCAAGGGATCGCGCGATTCGTGAATCGCCACGCCATTGGGAATGTAATGGATGCGGCCGCGTGAGTAGCCCGATACGATCAGTTCCCGTTCGATGGCCGGGCTGGGAGCGACGAAGGCATCGGCCTTTTGGCAGCGCCGCTTGATGCGCGCGCCGCAATTCGCTTCAAGTTGCCAGTGACAATCGCCGGTGATGCCGGCTCCTTCGGCGCGCAACACGACCGGAAAACGGCCCTGGCGCGCGGCGGTGATGGCCGAGTAAGCGTCGTGCTTGAGCATGGAAACATACACCAGGTCAAACCGCGCACGGTGCCGCGCGAGCCAACGATGCACGGCCTGCATGTAACGCCAAGTGCCCCACACACGCCGCCGTGGGTGCGTCAGCCGCAAAACTCGCACGCCGTGCTGCTCGATCTCGGCGGGCCACTCGTCATGCCAGCGCGCGGTGAGAATGGTGGTGGCTGCGCCGCGCTCTTGCAAGCCCGCGGCCAACCTGGCCGCCATGATTTCAGCTCCGCCCACCAACGGCCAAAACCGCCGCGTGACGAGCACCACGCGCGGCAGGCTCACTGTGGTGTTCCCCGCTCAAGCTCGTGCGGTTCCAGTGACGCCACAAAAGGCAAATTGCGATAGGCGTCCTCATAGTCAAGCCCGTAGCCCACGACGAACTCGTCGGGAATCTCAAACCCCACGAAGTTCGGCTCGACGGCCACGCGCCGCCTGCCGTGCTTGCGCAGCAGGACGGCGCTGGCGAGCGAGCGCGGCGCCAGTTCGTCGAAGTCGCCGAGCAATCGATCCAAGGTTTGTCCAGTGTCGAAGATATCGTCAACCAAAAGCACCTGACGCCCGCGAACCTCCGGCAGAAGATCGGCGTTGACGGCCAAGGTTCCCGGCGCGGTCATCTTGCCGCGATAGCTGCGGCACTGCACAACACCCACTCGTAACGGCATGCGCAGCAGGCGAATCAGATCGGCCAGCAGCACGACGCTGCCCGTCAGCACGCCAATGATCGTCAGCGGTTGCTCGCCATAATGGGCGGCGATCTCGCCGGCCAGGCGTTCGACGCCCGAACGCAACTCCTCTTCCGATAAAAGAATCTTCAAGATTAGCGCCCGTTGAAGTGCGCGACACGCGGCGGCCGCGAGGCCCGAGCTTCCGCCGCTTCGTTTTCGATTTGCCGCCGCAACTCGCCCGCGGCGTGGCCGGCCGCCACTTTGTAAAACATGGCCGCCACGTTGGCTTTGCCCGCCGCCAGCGAGGCACGGGCACGTTTGACATTGGCCAGCGCCTCGGCTCGTTCCGCGTCGGCTTCGATGGCGCGCCGCCGGGCGTCGGCCACGCTGTGTTCAGGCGCACGGTCGGCGGAGCTTTCTCGCGCCGACAAACTTCCGCGATGCAGCGCCAACCGCCTGGCGCGGTCGTTCGGATTGACGTGGCGTCTGGCGAACTGCCCGGTTTGCGCTTTGGCGAGGGTTTCACGATCGAGCGCGTCGAAGTCGTGAATCGTGGCATGCACTGACGTGTTGGAAGTGGTCAAACTGCTGCCAAAAGAACGGTTTCCTGGCAAGAAGCCGGGGCCGAAAGCGTTCGATCCCCTGCTTGAACGGCCAACCCCGCCCAACGAAACAGAGCCGCGATCGGGCACGGAAACGCTCGTGTTCACACCAAAGGTGGAGACCGACGGCAACTGCACCACCGCCGGTTGCTGGGCCGAGGCGAGATCATTTGCGCACAGCGACATAACTACGACGATCGAAATTCGCATGCATGTCATTTTGAACACGTTCCCTATAAAGCACACATCGGCGGAACATTAAAGAGCTAAGCCGGGAGTATTATAGCGCGCCTCTGCGGCGATGGAAAGACGTCGGGCTTTTGAAGCGTTCTGTACCGTCCTGTTCATGATCGCCGTCGTGGACGGCGATGGCGGGCAATGCCCACCCTACGGGCGAGCCACCCCGGCAATGAAGCTGTGGCAAAGAACGGGCGCCGCCGTCGCGTGGCGTTGTGGCCTGGACGCCATGAAGTAAAATAGAAGAACCATGAGCAGCACGATCAACACGGCCGTCGATTTTTCCTTTCCCCCGCCTTGGAAAGATGCGTTGGAGCAACTCTTGCCCGCCCAAGGCTCATGGACTGACGAACAATACCTGCTCCTCACCGATCATGCGAGACTGCCGGTGGAATTCACCGACGGGTTCGTGGAGTTCCTACCTTTGCCGACCGACAGACACCAACGAATTCTCAAGCGGCTGTTGCAGGCGTTTGACGCCTTTATTTCGACGCGCGGGGGCGAAGTGTTGTTCGCGCCGTTACGCCTGCGCATCCGTGCGGGAAAATATCGCGAACCTGATCTGCTCTTGTTGCTGTCCGCCGATGACCCGCGCCGCGAAGACCGCTGCTGGCTCGGTGCGGATCTCGTCGTCGAGATCGTCAGCCCCAACGACAAAAAACGTGACACGGTTGAAAAACCCGCCGATTACGCGGAGGCGCGAATTCAAGAATACTGGATTGTCGATCCTGAAAGCGAGACGATCGTGGTGCTTGAGCTCGAAGACGGCAAGTATGTTGAAGCAGGGAGGTACGCGCGGGGCGAGTTGGCGGCATCGGTATTGTTGGCCGGGTTTTTCGTCGACACGGCGTCGGTGCTCGGGCCACGCTAAACCGTGCTTTACCGCTTGCGAAAGCGTTGCGCCGGGTGAACCGCCGTCGAAGGCCGAGTCGCCGTTGAGGGTCGTGTGGCGCTGGCCGTGGCCGGCCGCGCACCCGCCTGCGCCAACGCCGCCTGTACGGCGATTTGCGTCGTCAGGTCGGAAAACTCCTGGCGATCGGCGACGGCGACTTTGGTCAGCTTTTCGGCCAGACGCTGCATACCGGAGTAGTTCATTACCGCCGCTTGATGCACGCTGCCGAGAAAGGCCGCCGTCTCGCGGAAATTATGATCGGCCGCGTTGGTGACCAATGGTTGGAAGGTTTTGGCCAACATGCCCACTCCCACGTTTTCCAGATGCACGAACGCATCAATGCTCGACCGCACCACCGGCCGACCGCTGTTGGTGTGCGCGTAGTGCGAACGCATCAGCAACACGCAACGCGCGCGCACCGGCCGCGACAGGAGTGAACCGGTGTACGAGCCGTCGGCGTAAACGAGATGTGTTTGCGGGCCAACATACAGGTACTCCAGCCGGCCGCGCGTGCCCGCTTTGTCACTCGCCTCAAAGGTTCCATCGCCCGTGCGACGTAGTTCAACCTCGCTGACGCCGAGCGCCTCCCAAATATTGACGACCAGATCGGGGTGTTCCACCAGAAAAACGAACAGATTCGCATCGCATTCGATCGTCGTCGCCGGCAAGTGCCGAAAGATCGTGGTGTTGGCCAACACCGCGCCCACCTTGATGCGCGCTGCCCGATCGAGCTCGTTATATGGTATGGCGCGCATCGCCTCTTCGCGCGCATCGCGGCTCGACGAGCCCGCGGCCGACCTTTCGTGCCTCGCCTGCGCGGGCGGGGCCGCGCGCAAG
>DASVGM010000506.1:0-4469 GCA_036379555.1 Pirellulales bacterium
GACGGCCAACGTGATTCTCCACCCGGCAAGCGGGTGGCATCAACGGTCCAACGCCGCCGCGACAAAACGAAGCAACAACTGTCAACCCTTCAAGTTGCGATTTGAGACGGTGCCCAGTATATTACCCCCGCATGAAAGTAGCTCATGTTATTTATACTGCACGCGGACAGGAATGAGACAATCGGCACCACCGGAGGATGAGCCACCGGGCCCGTCACCAGCCAGCGTGACGGGCGAGGAGGACCATCCTCCCCGATCACATGAAAAATCTCCTTCCTGCGCGTGTGAGGTATAGCATGCCGCGGTAATAATTGCCGATCAATTCATTAAGGATTTTGGGTGGTGCGAACATTCTGGCGGGCAATCACGGAAGTCAGCGACTTGGGCGTCGTGGCGGAACATTGTCCGCATTGTGAACGACTGATGTGTTGTCTGCTGCGGTCGCTGTGTCGCGGCAATCATGTTTTCTTCTTGAGATTGGCGGAGCCGACGCGGGAAACGTCTTGCTTGTGTACCGGCTGCTTGCGAACCTTTCCCGCCAAACCAGCCTGGCACTACGCGGCGGTCGTGCCGATTAATGAAGCCCACGAAATGGGCCTCGAAAACCTTTTGGCGAAGACGAACCCGGTTCTGGCCGACCGCATTCATCTCAAGGAACAGATTCGCGATTTGGGCGGCGACGGCCGCTTCGCGGCCGCGTATGAACAGCTTGAGCAAATGCGTCCGGGCGCGCTGCGTGCGGAGCTGCTGCGGAAACTACTCGATTGGCACCGCCTGGAAGAGCCGGAGCGTAGCGAGCTTGGCCGGCGCATCGCGGCGCTGACGCGAGCATGGCAGTTGGCCCGGCAAGTGGCCAGCGGCTTTCCCGCGTCGGCCGGCTGTCTGCCGTTTGTCGTGGCCGCGCTGCTGGCGGGGCTGGCGCTTTTGTTCGTGCCGGCGGCTTATGGTTGGCTTTGGGCGGCGATCGCGGCCGTGTCATGCCTGGTGGCCGCGGCGGCCGCCCACCATCTTCTCTTGACGCGGTCGGTCTGTCGCTGGACGCGAGAGGTGCTGATTCCACAGGCCCAAGACACCGAAGTTTCGTTGGATTACGTGATCGCGGTGATCGACGACGTGCCAGGATCGCGACTGGGTCTGAAGGAGGAACTTTGGCCCGTGAAGGATCAACTCCACACCATTTGCCGAATCCTGAACGCGGAAGGAAAGTTACCCTTGACGCCGGCGGCAGATGCGTTTTAGAGGCTATCCGAAAACTCGGCTTTTGCCTTGGCAGCGTATCGTGAGGCGGCTCGCCGAGCCGTCTTTTGCTTCCAGACGGGCCGGCGGCCCGCCCCACGGCCCTTCAATCCTCACTTCAAAACACTGCCGCCGGAAAGCTGGCGAGGGCAATGCCGTGCGATGACAACGCGTCACGGTTCCATTCAAATAGCCGCCAAACCACCCAATGGATCAACCCGCCAGCCAAGCCGACGCGCTGCCGACGGAATCGCCCGCCGCCTGGTCTCGCGATGACTTTGATCGTTGGTACGCCGAACACCATCGGGCCTTGCGCGCGTTCGTCGCCACGCGCGTCGGCCGGGCGGACGCCGAGGACGTCTGCCAAGAAATCTGGACGAAGGTCTGGGAAAACCGCGACGGTTTCGACGGCGGGCAGTTGCGCGGCTGGCTGTTCAAGGTGGCTCGCAACCACTGCTGCGACTTCTTGCGCAAAGCGGCCGGCAGACTTCATCGACGAATGCTTTCGATCTTCAGTCCGCCGGACGGCGCCGCCGACGGGCCGCCCATCGTCGAGCGTTTCATTCAAGGAGACGATGAACTGTCGGACGAGGTTCTCGAACGCTTACGGCATTGCCTCGCCGAGCTCGACGACGAAAAGCGGGCGCTCGTGGAAGGCTGGTTGAGCGGCGAGGGCTATGAGTCGTTCGCGCCGAAGCTGGGGCTCACGACGGAACAGGCCCACCGCCGCTTTCCACAGCGGATGAACTTGCCGCGTGGCTTGGTTCAGACCGCGATGCCGTGCTCGATCGCGGGCTTGCCGCGCTTTCGGCCGCGAAACTTTCCGGGCTGCTCAGGCAACCGGGGCTGCTTCCCGCGTTGCAAGAGCTGGTGCTTCTCGAAGGCGGCGCGCACTGGCAGGAATTGCTGTCGGCAAGTTCCGTGGGGCGGGCCGCCGGCCCGTCTGCCCTGGCAGTTGACCCAACCACCACCAGACGGCTCGGCGAGCCGCCCCACGAACAAACTGTGGGGCGGGCCGCCGGCCCGTCTGAACCTGCCAAATTACCTTCGCGCTCTCAGCCACGCGCCCTCTGGTATGGCGTCTTTGCCCTGGCGGCCAGGCTGCTGATCGCCCTGGGTGTTTCGCTCTATCGCTCGCCAACCACCAGCCCAACCTGGGGCTGGAACGCGCCCGATCTCCTAACCGAGAAACCGAATGAAACCCCGCGCGAGCATCTCACCGCGCTGGCCACGGCCGCCGAGGCCTGGTTCGATCAGCCGCGCGCGGCGGCCGGCGATCTCGAAGCGAGCATTCGCCAAATGCGCGCCGGCTGCCACCGGCTAATCGCCGACGCGCATCCCGCGCTGGGCGCGGAAGATCGCCAGTGGCTGGTGCAAAAATGCCGCGACTGGGGCGTCAAGTTTGACGCCCAGCTTGCGGCGATTGAGGGGGGCGCGGCGCCCGCCCAGGTCCGTGAAGCGATGGACAAAACCGTCCGAACGCTGATTGAAAAGCTGCACGAGCGCGCCGACGCGCATCGCGCCTAAGCTTCCCGCGGGGCGACCTTCACTCGTGGGGCGGGCCGCCGGCCCGTCTGAACCGCTCGCGGACCCAACTCACCTCCCGACGGCTCGGCGAGCCGCCCCACGATTTTGCCCCCACGTTTCTAGCCCCGCTACTTGCCTTCGCACGACCGCTTTGGCCATAATGGCGCAACCGTTCTGGCTAACATCCCTTCGCCCCATCGTAAGGGCAAACTCAATGACCACGCTTCGCTTGCCGCTCGCTTGCCTTCTCGTTGTCTTATGGCTTTCGTCCGCCCGCGCCGCCGAACCCAAAAAACTCGCCTTCCTGGTCGGCATTGACAAATACCACAAAGACGGCCTCAGCCACCTACATTACGCCGGCGCCGACGCCGAAGCACTCGCTGAGGCGCTCAAAAAAGGCGGCTTCTCCACCGATCTCTTGCTCCGTGAAGAAGCCACCCGCGACGCCATCAAGAAGCGGTTCGACGCCTTTATCAGCAAAACCAAGAAGTGTGGCAAAGAAGACATCGTGCTCGTCTCCTTCGCCGGGCACGGCCGGGAGATGGATCTCAAACGCGGTGAAAGACGTGTTACCGAGCCGTTCTTTTGCCCCTACGACACCAACATCAACGAGCCGGAAACCATGTTTTCGCTCAACGAGGTGATGCAGGCGCTCGTCGTTCACAGCGGCAGCTCGCAAAATCTGATGCTGATCGACGCGTGCCGCGACGACCCCAACCGCGGCGGCAGGGGTCTTGATGGCGGCACTGTGAAGGAATTGCCGGCCAAGTTGAGCGTACTCTTCGCCTGCTCGCACGGCCAGCGGTCGTTTGAATCCGACAAGGCCCGGCACGGTGTGTTCACCGCGGTGTTGCTCGACGGCCTCAACGGCGGCGCGCGGGACGAAAACGGCGAGGTGGCCTGGCTCGACCTGGCCAACTACGCCATGAAAAACGTCAAGCGGCGGCTCCCCGATTTGATGGACGGCGCCGACATCGTCCAGCAACCTAACCTGTTTGGCAACCTGAGCCTGATACCGGCGCTGATCGGCCCCGGCGCCGCCGGCGCGCAGGTGACCAATTCCATCGGCATGAAGCTAACCCTGATTCCCGCCGGCGAGTTCATGATGGGCTCGCCCGATTCGGAAGAGGGCTGGAGCAAGGACGAGGGGCCGCGGCATCGGGTGCGGATCACAAAGCCGTTTTACCTGGGTGTGTACGAAGTCACGCAGGCCGAATACGAGCGTGTGATGGGCGAGAACCCAAGTTATTTTTCCAGCGGCGGCGACGGCGCGAGCAGCGTTTCTGGTTTGAATACCGGCCGTTTTCCGGTGGAATCTGTAAGCTGGGAAGATGCGGTGGCGTTCTGCGGGAAGCTGTCCGACTTCGCCGGCGAGCGCGCGGCCGGCCGCCGTTACCGCTTACCCACGGAAGCCGAATGGGAGTATGCCTGCCGTGAGGGAGCAACGACGCCGTTCTCCTTTGGCAGCCAACTCAACGGTCGCGAAGCGAATTGCGCCGGTAATTACCCGTATGGCACGACGGAAAAGGGGCCTTTACTCGAGCGGACGACCACGGTTGGTTCGTATCGGGCCAATGCCTTCGGCCTTTTTGATATGCACGGCAACGCGTTGGAGTGGTGCGCTGATTGGTACGATAGCGACTACTACGCCACCTCGCCCGTGAATGATCCACCAGGGTCCGCCGCAGGCTCCTTCCGCGTGATTC
>DASVGM010000507.1:0-10286 GCA_036379555.1 Pirellulales bacterium
CCGCGCGCGAGGAAGACGCCCGCGGAAGTTACCAGACCGCCATCGTCAGCCTGTTCACGACCGCCGCGTTAGGCGTGGCGCTGGTGGCCATCGGCTTTGGCTTGGCGATGCGCGAGGGCGCCGCCCGGCAGCATGCCGCGGAGATCATGCGGCGTGCCAACGACGATCTCGAGCGGCGCGTCGGCGAGCGCACCGCCGACCTGGCCTCGGCCAACGAATCGCTGCTCCGCAGCAACCAGGAGCTGGAGCAATTCGCCGCCGTCGCCTCGCACGACTTGCAGGAGCCGCTGCGCAAGATTCAGGCGTTTGGTGATCGGCTGCATGCCAAATGCGCCGAGGGGCTGGGCGAACAAGGCCGTGAATACGTCGAACGCATGCGCGTCTCGGCCACGCGCATGCGCGCCCTGATCGACGCCCTGCTCGGCTACTCGCGCGTGACCACCAAGGCCCAGCCCTTCATCGCGGTCGATCTGGCCTTGGAAGCGGCCAACGTCGTGTCCGACCTGGAGGCGCGCCTGCGGCAGACCGGCGGGCGCGTGGACCTGGGGCCGCTGCCCACCGTCGAGGCCGACCCCTTGCAAATGCGCCAATTGCTGCAAAACCTGGTTGGCAACGGGCTCAAGTTTCACAAGCCCGGCGAACCGCCGGTGGTGCGTGTCGCGGGCCGCGTGCTGGATGGCGTGGCCGGCAACGGCCTGGCGCCGTGCTGTGAGATCGCGGTGAGCGACAACGGCATCGGCTTCGAGGAGCAGTATCTCGACCGCATTTTTGAAGTTTTCCAGCGGCTGCACGGTCGCCAGGAATATGAAGGAACCGGCATGGGACTTGCAATTTGTCGTAAAATAGTCGAGCGGCACGGCGGTTCGATTACGGCGCGGAGCGTGCCGGGCCAGGGGACGACGTTTCTTGTTACACTGCCGATGCGGCAACCTGAACCGTCAACGATGAAATCCGAAGCATAAGCGGGGCGCGCCCAGCCGAAACGTCAGCGAGGCCGGTCACCGACGCGCGTCGCCAACGCTACGGGTTGGCAGGGGCGAACAACATCCTATTTTCGACCCGCTCACCACGGGGGAGACACAGGCAATGACAAAACACCACAAACCGGTCACGATCTTGATGGCCGACGACGACGCCGACGACCGTCTGATGACCAAGGAGGCGTTTGACGAAAGCCGCTTGGTGAACGATCTGCGGTTCGTTGAGGACGGAGTGGAGCTGCTTGATTATCTGCAACGCCGCGGCAAGTACGCCGACCCGGCAAGTTCGCCGCGCCCCGGCTTGATCCTGCTCGACCTGAACATGCCCAAAATGGACGGCCGTGAGGCGCTCAAGGAGATCAAGGCCGACCCGGCGCTGAAAAGCATTCGCGTGGTCATCCTGACCACCTCGAAGGCCGAGGAAGACATCTACCGCACGTACAATCTCTCGGCGGCGTCCTACATCACCAAGCCGGTCACCTTCGCCGGCATGGCCGAGGTCATCCGCACCCTCGGCAAGTATTGGCTGGAAATTGTGGAGCTGCCAGGCGAGGGAAACGGTAATGGTGACCGAAATGGGTGACGGCCCGCTGCGGGCACTTTTGATCGAGGACGACCCGGACGACTACGTGCTGGCGCGCGACATTCTGGCCGACCTGCCGGGCAGTCAGATTCAATTGGAGTGGGCGCCCGATTTCGACGCCGGCCGCGCCGCCTTGGCGCGCTGCGAGCACGACGTCTACCTGATCGACTTCCGGTTGGGCAAGGGCAACGGGCTTGATTTGCTGCGCGAGGCCGTGCGCCACGACTGCCACGCCGCGATGATTTTAGTCACCGGAGAGGGCGACCGCGACCTGGGGCTGAAGGCGCTGAAGGAAGGGGCGGCCGATTATCTGGTGAAAGGCAGGTTCGACGCCGCCGACCTGGAACGCTCCATCCGCTATGCCGTGCGACAGAGGCGCCAGGCCGACGAACTGGAGCGGAAAGTCGAGCGGCGCACGGAGGAACTCAAACGCGCCAACGCCGCGCTGCGGAGCAGCGAAGAACGCTATCGCCTGGTGGTCGAGGGTGCGACCGGTTTCGCCATCATGACCTTGGACCTGCAGGGCCGCGTCACCGGCTGGAACACCGGCGCCCAACGCCTACTGGGCTACACCGAGGAAGAAATCAGCGGTTGGCACTTCTCGCGCTTCTTCATCGCCGAAGACTTGGCGGCCGGCAAACCGGACAATGAACTAACAAGCGCCCACGACGGAGAACGCGGCGACGACGACAACTGGCTGGTGCGCAAAGACGGCAGCCGTTTTTGGGCCAGCGGCGCCACGACGGCGCTGTTCGACGAATCGGGCGATCTGCGCGGCTTCGCCAAAATCGTCCGCGACGTCAGCGACCGCAAGCACGCTGAAGACGCTTTGCGAGAGGTCGATCGCCGCAAAGACGAATTCCTGGCCACCTTGGCTCACGAACTACGCAATCCGCTTGGGGCGCTGGCCAACGGACTGCACCTGCTGCGGCTTGCCGAGGAGAATGACGTCGACTCCGCGGACGTGCTGGTCATGTCGCAACGCCAACTCGGGCACCTGGTCCGCCTGGTCGACGACCTGCTGGATATCTCGCGTTTGAACCAGGGCAAGATCGAACTGCGGAGGAAGCACGTTGAACTGGCTACGATCGTCCAGAGCGCGATGGAAACCAGCCGGTCGCTGCTTGAGCGGGCGGGCCACGAGCCGCACGTCAGACTTCCCGCGCATCCGATTATGCTGTACGTCGACCCGGTTCGTTTGTCGCAGGTTCTCGTCAACCTGCTCAACAACGCGGCCAAGTTCACGCCAACGGGCGGTCAAATCTGGTTGACGGCGGAACTTGAGTCCGACGACCTCTGGCCCGTCTCGATCCAGGTGCGCGACACCGGCATCGGCATGCCGCCGGAAATGCTGCCGCGCGTGTTCGACATGTTCATGCAAGTCGAACTCTCGCCAAGCCGCGCGCAAGGGGGGCTGGGCATCGGGCTGAGCCTGGTGAAAAACCTGGTCGAAATGCACGGCGGCGCGGTCGAGGCGCGCAGCGCTGGTCCAGGGCGGGGAAGCGAGTTTACCGTGCGGCTGCCGCGCGCCACCGCCATCGGCCTGGAACAAAGCACGCCGTCCGACGACGGCAAGAACGCCACGGTCGCGCGGCCGCGACGCGTGCTGGTGGTCGACGACCAGCCCGACGCGGCCAAAACCCTGGCCGCCTTGCTGGCGCACCTCGGTCACGAGGTGCGCATCGCCCACGACGGATCGGCGGCCCTGGAGACCGCCGCCGACTTCCGGCCGCAGGTCGTGCTGTTGGACATTGGCCTGCCGGGTATGGACGGCCATGAGGTCGCGCGGCAGCTTCGCCGGCGGCCGGAGCTCGCTGGCGCGCTCTTGATCGCCTTGACCGGTTGGGGGCAGGACGACGACCGCCGCCGCTCGCACGCGGCCGGTTTCGACGCGCACCTGGTCAAGCCCGTCGATTTTGCCGCCTTGCAAGCCCTCCTGGCGCACCGTGCCGTCTAACCCGGATTACTCACCCCCCGGATGGCACAGACCGGCTGCGCGTTCAACAACGCCGGTTTGGCCGCGTCGGCGGCGCGTCGGTTCCGGAGGGATGCGGCGACCGGTTGATCGGATCGGCGTGTTGCCGCAGGTGGCGGTCGAGACAGGCCCAACAGCAGGCTGACTTGCCGCAGCGCGGACAAAAGATCGCATCGCGCAGTTTGTGACCGCAATGCTGACAATGGCTGAATTCCGACATCACACCCTCCAGAAGATCTCGACCCAGACAATGCCAGCAAACACCATGCCACGAGCGACCAAGCCACGGTCAGAATTCTCACGAATCCCTGCTCGGTGTGCGCTGCTTTGACCGGGGCCGGTGAATAATCCGGGCTAGTAGCACCATTGCAAAGCAACCCCTTTTGCCCAGTTTAGCGGCGTTGCGACCATTTTGTTCCAACGACGGGGCAGCGGAGGCTGGTCTTGACGGGTTCCGGTAAATCGCCATAGTTTCCACCCTCTGCCAACTCAAGGATGAGTTTTCTCGCGGCGGTATGGCCACCATTGACTTGCTTGTGCTGAACTACAACGGTCGGCGCCTTCTCGAAGAGTGCCTGCCCACGCTGCTGCGCGCGGCCGCCGCGTCGCGGCACGATTGCCAGGTGAGCGTCATCGACAACGCCTCCACCGACGACTCGCTCGCTCTGCTCCGCCGTGAGTTTCCCGCCGTGCGGCTGTTTTATTGCGAGAATCGCGGCCTATGCTCCTTTAATACCGTGTTGCCGCGACTCGACAGCCCCGTTGCCGTGCTGCTGAACAACGATATCAAGCTGGCGCCGGCGGCGGTCGATTCGCTCGTCGCGCCGTTGCTGCCGGGCCCGGATCACGAGCCAAACTGCTTTCTCACGGCGCCGCTTTGTTGGCTCTTTGATGGCCGCAGCTACGAAGGGCTGCAAACGGCCTTGCGCTGGCGTTGGGGACTGATTCAGGCCCTCTCCGATTATCCGGGCCACGAGCAAGTGATGAAAACCGCCTGCCTGACGGCTTCGGCCGGAGCGGTGATGGCGGTCGATCGGCAAGCGTTTCTCAAGCTCGGCGGCTTCGACCCCTTGTACTTGCCCGGCCGCATTGAGGACGTCGATTTTTGTTTTCGCGGTTATTTGGCCGGCCGCCATGCGCGCTACGTGCCGCAATCGGTGGCGTATCATCGCGGCGAGGCGACCTTTCGGCGGGAGCTGGGGGCGGACGCATCGCAGGCGCTGGCCGTGCGTAACACGCTCTTGTTTCAATGGAAAAACCTGCGGCACCCTTGGCACCGGCTGCGGCACCTGGCCGGCCTGCCTCCGCGGTTTCTGGTCGACATCGCGCGGGCCGGGTTTGTCGAGGGGAAACGGCGCTTCCTGTTTAGCAAGGCCTTTTGGGAGGCGCTGGGGCGGTGGCGCGCGAGCGAGGCTCAGGCGGCTTCACATGACGTGCGCCGCGAGCGGCGCTTGTTGAAGGAATTGCATTGGACGCGATTCGCGAGAGAGGCCGGCGCAAAAAACGTAACGCCGACAGCCGATTTCGACGCCGAAGGGGTCAAAGTCCATAGCCCTTGGTGGATGGCTTTCTGTCACAGCCGCGTAGCGGCGATAGAATTTAGCCGTGGGCGTCAGCCCACGGTACCGTCGCGAGCGTCCGCGAAGCCGCGTAGCGGCGACAGAGTGTGGCATTGGCGATCTGCCGCCGCTACGCGGCTTTACCGGCACTATTGCGATCTTTCCGTGGGCTTGCGCCCACGGCTAAATTCTGCCGCCGCGACGCGGCTGTCAACCGTGCGACATCCCGGGCTTTCTCGGCGTGCCGAAACCGCGCCTTCGGGGCTACCGGAGCCTTCGGCCTCATCCACAATGACCTCCGCCCCCACCCTCACCATTCTCTGCATCGTACTCAACGAAGAGCGTAATTTGCCGGGCCTGCTCGCGCAACTCGATTGGGCCGACGATGTTGTCGTGGTCGATGGCGGCTCGCGCGACGCGACGGTCGAGATCGCGAGGCGCTTTGGGGCGCGCGTTTATCAACGCCCGTTCGATAACTTCGCCCGCCAACAAAATTTCGCCCTGTCGCTGGCCCGTGGCGATTGGGCGCTCTCGCTCGATGCCGACGAACGGCCGACCGCGGCCATGATCGCCGAAGTGCGAAACTGCCTGCGGCAAGAGCGCTACGACGGTTATCGCGTGCGCGTGCGCAGTTCGATCTTTGGCCGCGTGCTGCGGTTTTCCGGGACACAAGACGATCGCCAGGTGCGGCTGGTGCGCCGCGGCCGGGCCTGCTGGCGGGGCGAAGTTCATGAAACGCTGGAAGTGACCGGTGAGATCGGGCAACTGCATTCCTGGCTCGATCACGATCCGCTGCCCGACTTGACGACCTTTCTGACCAAGATGCAGCGCTACACGACACTGGCGGCCGAGGCGCGCCTGGAGTGTCGCCGCCGGCCGCGCGCCCGCGACGCCTGGCTCGCGCCGCTCCGGGAGGTGTTTCGCCGGCTGGTTTGGAAACAAGGTCTTTGGGACGGGCCGCAAGGTTGGGCGTTTTGCCTGTTGAGCGGACTCTCGGAATGGGTGCTGGCCGACAAGCACCGCCGGTTGTGGGAGGCGCGCGCGTCATGAACCCTCTCCCCGAACTACCGTTGCTGCTGGCCGATGTTCCGGCCGCCCTGCGGCAAGCGCTCGCTCAAGAGGGCGTGCCGGCGGTCGCCTTGCGCGGCGGCCGTGCCGGCAAGTTCGTGCTGTTCGATTCACTCCGCGGCCGGCCCGCGCTCGCCGAAGGGCAGGTGGCCATTGATGTGCGTCCGCCGCGCGCGGAAAGCGACTGCGATCCGCTGGCGGCGCTCGCCGA
The DNA here is from genome assembly GCA_036379555.1 of Pirellulales bacterium. Lineage (GTDB taxonomy): Bacteria > Planctomycetota > Planctomycetia > Pirellulales > JAICIG01 > DASSFG01. The sequence goes on from DASVGM010000507.1 coordinate 6,377, forward strand.
TGAACAATCCGCCTGCCACGAATGGCGCATCGGCGGTCTGGCGGTGCGCGAGACGGTGGCCCGTGTGCCTCGCGCGCTAGCGCGGCGGCGCTTGCTCGCTTTCGTGCGAGGCCAGGTCGAAGCCGCCGGCGGCCTTTGGCTGCGTGTCTCTCCCTACCCGCGCCCTTACCGCGGCGCGTTCAACTTTCGCCTCGATCACGACGATTACGATCGCGAAGATTTCCATGCCACACTGGCGGCCATCGCGGGCCACGAACATGCGGTCAGCCACTATGTTTGCGCGGCAACGCACGTGGAACACCCCGAAGCGCTGCGCCGGTTGCGAGATCATCATGTCGGTTCGCATGGTTGGCGGCATCACACCTATCGCGACACGGCGGACAACCTGCTCAACATCGGCCGCGGCATTGATGCTTTGCGAGCGGCGGGCATCGAACCGGTCGGCTTCGTCGCGCCTCACGGCCGTTTCAACGCCGGACTGCTGGCGGCACTCGAAGAGTTAGGCGTTACGCACAGTTCCGAGTTCTCGCTGGCCTACGACGATCTGCCGTTCTTTCCGCGCGAGAGCGACGTGTTGCAACTTCCCGTGCATCCCATTTGCCTGGGCGTTTGCTTGGAAGCGGCGCGGCGAACGACCGGCCGCGCAAGTGTGTTCGTGGGGCGGCCCGCCGGGCCGTCTCGCACTCCAGACGGGCCGGCGGCCCGCCCCACGTTGGCGCTTTCACAGAGTCTGACAGAAGCGGTGCGAAGCGACTCCGCCGCCGACATCCTGCTCGCTCACTGGCGCGACATCGCCACGCAAAAACACGCGGCCGGCCAACCAATGTTCTTTTACGGCCATCCCGACGGGCGGCTGGGCCGGCATCCGCGCGTGTTGCGAGAACTGCTCGCGCACGTCAGCCGTTTCGACGGCGTTTGGCAGACGACGCTCGCCGGCTTTGAACAATGGTGGCGCGAGCGCGCGGCGATCGACGTTACGGTGGCCCGCGGCGACGACGGCATCGAAATCACCGCGCATGCATTGCCGGCGGCGCATCGCGCCCGGCTGGACTATTTCCGTGGCAATCAAGCGACACAGATCGACCTCGATCGGCCGCGTCAGACGGTTCGTGCCGCGGCATTGCGTTGGCGATCACTTCCCCAGCCGCCGACAGGAGAAATCTCGCCCGTTGTGAAATCGCCGGGATGGCGCGCCGAGTTGCGTCGCTATCTTGATTGGGAACGTGTCACCCCGGTGGACGAAATCAGCGCGCGAACGTGGCGCGGCTGGGCCAAGAAAACTTTACGGCAGGTGAAAGCATGAGCGCCAGCGAATTGCAATTCGACACGGCCGGCACGCGCCAATCGCCGGCGGCGGCCGCGCCGCCGCGCTTGAGTGTCGTGCTGGCCGGCAAGCTCACCGGCATGTTCGCGCCCGGCGGCGGCGAACGGCAATTGTGCGCGATGGCCGCGGAATTGCCCGACGTGGGCGTGGCCGCTCGGCTGTGGCGGCCGTGGGAAGAAGACCTCTCCGGCGTCGATTGTTTGCACCTCTTTGGCAGCGAACCCGAACAGCTTACGATTGTGAGCGCGGCGCGGCGGCAGGGTATTCCCGTGGTCCTCTCGCCCATTGCCTGGTTCGACCTGGCCGCTTGCTGGCGCGAGCCGTGGCCGTGGGCGCGGCGCTCGTTCGCCTGCGCGAAGTTTATTTCTCGGGCGGCGCTGCCGGCCCTGCCGTCGTGGCGCCGCAAGCTCTATCACGCCGTCGATCTGCTGTTGCCCAATTCGCAGGCCGAGGCCGATCAGTTGATTCGCTTCTTTCAAGTGCCGCCCGAACGCATTCGCATCATTCCCAACGGCGCGTCGCGGCGCTTCGCCGCGGCCGACGCGGAACCGTTCGCCCAACACGCCGGTTGCCGAGAGTTTATTCTCTACGCCGGGCGAATCGAGCCGCGTAAAAACCAATTGTTGTTTTTGCGCGCGATGCAAGGCGTGGTCGTGCCGGTGGTGGTTCTGGGCGATGCCGTGCCGGGACACGAATCGTATTTCGAGGCTTGCCGCGAGGCCGCGGGCAACAACGTGCGTTTCCTGCCGGGCATTCCGCACGACGACCCGCTCTTGGCCAGCGCCTACGCGGCCTGCGGCTGTTTGGTGTTGGCAAGCTGGTATGAAACGCCGGGCCTGGTGGCCATTGAGGCCGCCATGAGCGGCGCGCCGTTGGTGTTGCCGCGCGGCGGCTGCGCCCGCGAGTATTTTGGCGAGTTGGCGGCCTATGTTTCGCCCGGCGATTTGCCGGGCATTCGCCGCGCCGCGCTCGACGCCTTGGCCGGCGGTCGCTCGACGCAGCTCGCCTCGCTGGTTCGCGAACATTTCACCTGGCGCACCGCCGCCTGGGCGACGAGGGAGGCTTATGAGTTGGTGGTCTAAATCGACCGAGTTGGCGCGGCAAGCGCGACTGCGCCAGCCGCGTTTGAGCGGGCCATATCGCTACGTGCGTTTGCGCTGGCATTTGCTGTTTGGCCTGATGGACGCCATTGGCTATATGCTGCGCGCGGCGTGGCAGTGTTGGTTTGGGCAACGCCCCGTCGCGGGCGAGCAACCGCGTTCGATCTTGTTGATTCAGCTCGATCATTTGGGCGACGCTGTGCTGACCTCCGCGATCTTGCCGGCGATTCGCAAGCGGTATCCGGCGGCCCGGCTGGAGGTGCTCGCCGCGCCTTGGAACCGTGAAGTGTTTGAGATCAGCGGCATGACCGACGCCATCCACGTCTGCCGAGTGAATCGCTTCGCGCGCGGTTGGCGGCCGCACTGGCTCTTGGCGCAGGTTTGGTGGGGGTTGCGTTTGCGCCGCCGCCGCTTTGATTTGGCCATTGATGTTCGCGGCGAAATGCCGCTGGCCTTGATCGCTTGGCTGGCGGGCGCCAAACGCCGCGTCGGTTGGAACTGCGGCGGCGGCGGCTTTCTGCTGACCGACAGCGCCGAATTCGTGCCCGGCCGGCCCGAAATGGAATCGCGCTTGGCCTTGCTTCAATTGATGGACGTCGCGCCCACCGCCGAGGTGCTCGATCGGCAACCTTGGCTCACTCCACCGGCGGCGGCCAGGGCCAAGATCGCCACGCGGCTAGCTAGCCAGGCGCGATTCTCGGAGGATGGGCTTCCTAGCCCGTCACCAAACGACTGGACGGCCTGGGAAGGCCATCCTCCCGCGCACGACGACTTGTCTGTCGCGAGCGACAGCGGGCCGCTGATCGTGGTGCATCTCGGCGCGGGTACGCCGGCCAAGCGTTGGCCGGTCGCTCATTGGCGCGAGCTGATTGGCCGGCTGCTTGTCGAGTTTGGTCCACGTTTGGTACTCATTGGCGGCAAGCGCGAAAGCGCGCTCGCCGGCGAGGTCTTGCTGCACCGCACCTGGCCGAGCGTCGACGATTGGACCGGCCGGCTCACCTTGAGCGAAACCGCCGCCTTGATCGAGCAGGCCGATCTCTTCATCGGCGCCGACTCCGGTCCCGCGCATTTATCGGCGGCGGTGGGCACGCCGGCCGTGGTCCTGTTCAGCGGCACGAATCGTCCCGAACAATGGCGGCCCTGGGGACGCGCCTCGGTCATCAAGCGGCAAGTGGACTGTTCTCCCTGCCATTTGCATCGTTGTCCCTTCGCCGGGCATCCCTGCATGACCGGCATTTCGCCCGAACGCGTGGTGCGGCATGTGGCGGCCGCGCTGCGGGGTATGGGCGGGAGTAGGGTTCAGGGTTCAGGGTTTGAGAGGGTTCAGGGTTCAGGGTTCAGGGTTCAGGAGTCCGATGTTGGCTTGGATCATCTGTAGGGAACGCCACGGAGGGCGTCAAAGCGCTAGCCCGGATTATTCATCGGCCGGCACCGTCTCAAGTTCATGTTTTCAAGGGTTTCAAAGTTGACAGTTGGCACTCGTAGC
>DASVGM010000508.1:0-4673 GCA_036379555.1 Pirellulales bacterium
AGAATCTGTCGGGGGGAGTTCATTCTAGCCAGTCAGTCAGCGCTCCCACCGGGGCAAGCCCGGCGGTGGCGGTGCGGAACAAATCCTGTATGGAATCGCAACTCATTATCGTGTTAAAGTCGGGCATTTTGCGCAGCCCAGAGTCGATCTGACAAATCGAGCTGTGACGGCGGGCCAACCGGCCCGCCTGGACGCAAAAGACGGCTCGGCGAGCCGCCCCACGATTCGCTGCCACGGCGAAATCCGAGTTTTGGGTTAGCCTCTTAATAACGCGGCACTTGCGCGTCGATGTTCGTCGACCATTCGTCGATGCCGCCGGACATGCTCTGGGCCGCGTGGAAGCCGTTCTCGCGCAACCATTGGGCCACCCGCAGGCTGCGGCCGCCGAGATGACAATGCACCACGATTTGCCGCTGACGGTCGGCGTCCAACTCGGCCAGGCGTTTTTGAATCTCGCTCATCGGCAGCAGCCGCGCCGCGTCGATTTTGGCGACCGCATGTTCGTCGGCCTCGCGGCAATCCAGCAATAAAAAGTCGGCGCCGCGATCGAGCAGCTCTTTGACGTACTGGCAGGAAATCTCCAGAGGCAGGTCTGGCATGTTTTTGGCTCGCTTGCGTTCAGGTCTGATTTTGACTCGTGTGGAGTATATAATGCTTCACTTCGATATTGTACTGGCCTATTGTACCGGAATTCCGACAGCATCACGTGTCCGACCGCGATCCGCAAGAGCAACGTCAGTTCGCGCTTTCCATCGTCCGGCGTTTGCGCGCCGCCGGCTTTGAGGCTTATTGGGCCGGCGGTTGCGTGCGCGACGCGCTGTTGGGCCGCCAGCCCAAAGACTACGACGTGGCCACCGACGCCCGGCCCGAGCAAGTCCGCGAGCTTTTCGGCAAGCGCGCCACGCTGGCAATCGGCGCCGCGTTTGGAGTCATCGCCGTGGTCGGTCCCAGGCCGGCGGGAGTTGTCGAGGTGACAACCTTTCGACAAGACGCCGGTTACAGCGATGGCCGCCATCCCGACGAGGTTCATTTTACTTCCGCGGAGCAAGACGCCGGGCGCCGCGACTTCACCATCAACGGGCTGTTCTTCGATCCGCTGGCGGAGGAGGAAAGCGGCCGCGTCATCGACTTCGTGGGCGGCCTCGACGACCTGCGACGGAAGGTGATTCGCGCCATTGGCGATCCGCACGCGCGGTTTCACGAAGACAAGCTGCGCATGCTGCGCGGCGTGCGTTTCGCCGCCACGTTTGATTTTCGCCTGGACGACGCCACGCTGGCCGCCACGGGCGAGCTGGCCGCGTCGGTCACCGCGGTCAGCCCGGAACGCATCGCCCAGGAAATGCGCGGGCTGCTCGTCGTGAGCGGCCGCGCGCGCGCGGTCGATTTGCTGCGCGAAACCGGCTTGCTTGACGTGCTTTTGCCCGAGCTGACGCCGCTGGCCGGTTTGCCGCTTGAGCCACAATGGCCGGAGCGCGGGACGATCTGGCAATACACGTTGACGGTGCTCGACCGGCTCGATGAGCCGAGTTTTCCGCTGGCTCTGGCGGCGCTGGCGCATGCGTCGGCGGCGCAATTGGTGAGGCGGATTTCCGCGCGCTGGAAGCTTTCCAACAAGGAAACCGACCTGGCCTGCTGGCTTGTGGAACAGCAACATGCCCTGCTGCCGGCGGAGAAAATGCCGTGGCATCGTTTGCAGCGGCTTTTGATTACACCGGCGATCAACGAGTTGCTGGCGTTGCATGCGGCCATCGCCGAGGCCAGCGGCCGTGAGCAACGGCATGTCGCATATTGTCGCGATCGCTTGCGATTGCCGCCTGGCGAGCTGAACCCGCCCCCCTTGCTCACCGGCGACGATCTGCTGCGTCATGGGGTGCCGCCAGGCAAGCTATATAAGCTGCTGCTGGAAGCCGTGCGCGACGCGCAACTGGATAAAACGGTAGGCCATCGCGATGAAGCCTTGGCCCTGGTCGATCGTTTGGTGGCGGAGCATCATGAATAACGCCTCTTCTCAACCTGATGTTCCGCTCGACGCGGCCGGCGCGACGTGGTGTTGGCACGCCGATGACGAAGCGGCGACCGACGCGCTCGGCGCGGCTGTGGCGCAGGCCCTGCCGCGTCCGGCCGTGTTGGCGCTGCATGGCGATTTGGGAGCGGGCAAAACGCGACTGGTGCGAGCGATCGCGCGGGGCTTGTCGCTTGACTCCGAGCGGGTGACCAGCCCCACGTTTGTTTTGCTGCATGAATACTGGGGCGAAACGCCGCTCTTTCATTTCGACGCCTATCGGCTCGCCGGCGAGGAGGAGTTCTGGCAGCTTGGCGCCGAGGAATATCTTGATGGCGCCCTCGGCGGCGTGACCGCGATCGAATGGGCGGAGCGTGTCGCCGGCTGCCTGCCCCCAGAGCGTTTGGAGATTCGTATTGATGTCCGTGGAGAGACACGGCGGCAGTTCACGTTTGCCGCGCATGGCGAAGGTTATCTGCAAGCTCTGGCGCGGTTAAAGGAACTACTTACTGCCGGCGCCTGATACAGAGCCGTACGTCCAATTACAACGATTGCGCGGCCGCGCGGGTTGGCGTTCATCTTTAGCGGCCGCGCCTGCCGAAGTTGCTCTAACCGCTCGAACGCCTCCAGACTCACGCGTGAACCCTGTGCCGCTGAACTCCATGTCTATCTCCGTAGGCAGCCATTCATCGAATACCTCAACGGAGATCGACGCCAAAACATTGCTGGCCGCGATTCCCGACGCCGTGCTGGTGGTCGATCAGGGCGGCAGGGTCGTGCAAGCGAACGAAGCGGCGAAAGCCATGTTTGGCTACGCGGCCGGCGGCTTGATCGGCGTTTCCGTCGAAGACATGATGCCCGACCGCTATCGCGAAGCGCATGTCGGCCAGCGGCAACAGTATTTCACCGCGCCCGTCATTGTTCACATGGGTTCGCGGTCGCACCTGTTCGCGCAACGGCGCGATGGCCGGGAGTTTCCGGCTGACATCTGCGCCGTGCCGGTTATGTCGGAATCGCAGCCGCTCGTCGTTTGTTTCGTGCGCGACATGACGGAGAACCGCCGCTTGGAAGCGGCCAGCATTGCCAAGAGCGAGTTTCTGGCCAACATGAGCCATGAGATTCGCACGCCCATGACGGCCATTTTGGGTTACGCCGAAGTGTTGCTCGGAGAGCAGGCCATTCTCCGTTCGCCTCCGCACTGCGTCGAGGCCGTGAAAACGATTCAACGCAACGGCGATCATCTGCTGGGCATCATCAACGACATCCTCGATCTATCCAAGATCGAGGCCGGCAAACTCGTGGTCGAGCAGATCGAGTGCTCGCCGACGGTCATGGTGGCGGAAGTGCTATCGTTGATGAACGTCCGCGCGGCGGCGAAAAACATCGCCCTCAAGGCCGACTACGAAACGCGCCTGCCCGAACGAATCCACACCGATCCGCTGCGCCTGCGGCAGGTGCTGGTGAACCTCGTCGGCAACGCCATTAAGTTCACCGAAATCGGCGGCGTGACGCTGACAACCAGATTCGTGAGCGGCTCTCCGCCCATGCTGGAGTTTGACGTTGTCGACACCGGCATTGGCATGTCGCCCGCACAACAGTTGCGACTGTTTCAGCCCTTCAGCCAGGCGGATACGTCCACCACGCGCCGCTTCGGCGGCACGGGCCTGGGCCTAACCATCTGTGGCCGTTTGGCCAAGATGCTGGGCGGCCAGGTGCGAATCGTTGAGTCCAGGCCGGGCGTGGGCACTCGTTTTCGGCTGGCCATCGCCACCGGGCCGCTTGACGGCGTCCCGCTGATCGCCGTGAAAACGACGGCCGAGACGTTGGCTCAGGAAATTCCGCACAACAAAGCCTCGGAACAGACGCGGCCGCTGGAGGGCTATCGGATTCTGGTGGCCGACGACGGCCCTGACAACCGAATGCTGGTTTCGTTTATTCTGAACAAAATGGGAGCGGAAGTCATCGCCGTTGAGAACGGGCAGTTGGCCGTCGATCAGGCGATGGAAGCCGTCGAGCGCGGCGAGCCTTTCGACGCCATTCTCATGGACATGCAGATGCCGGTTCTGGACGGCTACGGCGCCACGGCCAGGCTGCGGTCGAGCGACTATCAAAACGCCATCATCGCGCTGACCGCCCATGCCATGAACGAAGACCACGAGAAGTGTTTGGCGGTGGGTTGCGACGCCTACGCCACCAAACCCATCGACCGCAAGAAGCTCATCGCCCAGATTATCGCTTGCGCCGCCGATGCAAAGCAGCCGCTGCCGTCTTAGAGTCTATCCGAAAACTCGCCGTGGGGCGGGCCGCCGGCCCGTCTGGAAGCGAAAGACGGCTCGGCGAGCCGCCCCACGATACGCCGCCACGGCGAAATTCAAGTTTTCGGACAGCCTCTTACTGGTGAGCGGCGGACGTTTCACGCGCTAAAACACCCAGCACGATCTGACGGAGCTTGGGTTCGGCGGCCGCCGCGTGTGCCAGAATGCGCTCGATGCTGGCCGGCTCCAACGCCTCAGGAAAACAGAGATCGGTGACCACCGACAAGCCCAGCACGCGCATGCCCGAGTGAACGGCCACAATCACCTCCGGCACCGTCGACATGCCGACCACATCGGCGCCGATCGACCGCAAGAAGCGATATTCGGCGCGTGTCTCCAGGTTGGGGCCGGTCACC
>DASVGM010000509.1:0-4685 GCA_036379555.1 Pirellulales bacterium
AATCCGCACCGGTTCCGCCTGACATAGCAGACCGGCCAACTCGGCCCAGACCGAGGGAACCGGGTCAAATTGTCCGGGCCATGAATCGCGGTTGTGCGGCCACGAAAGCCATGTGGCCGCATGCGGCTCCCACTCCGCCGGCATGCGATAGCCGAGGGCGGCGGGGATCTGATTTGAGGATCGTAAAGAACCCAGGGAAGAATTAACCACAGAGACACTAGTCCAAATACCGTTTCACTAAATCTCCGTAGGCGTCGATGCGGCGATCGCGCAAAAACGGCCAATGCGTTCGTACGACGTCGATCTGGTCGAGCTGGCACTCCACGATCAGTGTGGCTTCGGCGTCGTGGGCGGCACGCGCCAGCACGTTGCCATAGGGATCGGCCACAAACGAAGCGCCCCAGAAGTCGATGTTGCCCTCCATGCCCGTGCGATTGACCGCCGCCACGAATACGCCGTTGGCGATTGCATGGCTGCGCATCATCGTCTCCCAGGCGGAGTGTTGGCTGGCGCCGAAATCGTCTTTTTCACTGGGGTGCCAGCCGATGGCGGTGGGATAAAACAAAATCTGGGCGCCGGCCAGCGCGGTCAACCGCGCGGCTTCAGGATACCATTGATCCCAGCAGACGCAGACGCCCGCCTTGCCGAAGCGGGTATCGCAACTTTTGAAGCCCAAGTCGCCCGGCGTGAAGTAAAACTTCTCGTAATAGAGCGGATCGTCGGGAATGTGCATCTTTCGATACAGCCCGACCTGCCGGCCATCGGCGTCGAAAACGACGGCGGTGTTATGGTAGAGGCCGGGCGCGCGGCGCTCGAACAGCGAGCCGATGACCACCACGGCGTGTTCACCGGCGGCGACGGCCAGGGCCTGACTGGTCGGACCAGGGATCGGTTCGGCTTGGGCGAAGCGAGCGTGATCTTCGGACTGGCAAAAATACTCGCCCGCGAAAAGTTCCGGCAAGCAAACAATCTGGGCGCCGGCCGCGGCCGCCTCGGCAATGCGGGCGACCGCCTTGCGGACGTTCGGTTGCTTTTCGCGCGTGCAGGTCATTTGCACCAGCCCGATCGTGGTTTTCGACGTTGGCTCGATCATGTCTTGATCGTAGCGTAGCCGCCATCACTCCGATAGGCATGCGCGTATTGTATCGCTCAATTGGAGCAAATGGCAATCCAAAATGCCTGGGAAATCGCCCAGTCGGCACCCCCCGGCGGTTTTGTCGCGGAGCGGTTTTCGATTAGCATGGAACTTTTTATCGTTCTCGGAACTGTAGCATGACCACCGCACCCGCTCCGCTCAAAACCTTTGAAATCAGCGACCGGATGGAACAAGCGGCCTTCGCTTTCCGTGGTTACAATCAGACGAACCTGGGCCGCACGCCGGAGCTGTTGGCCCATGCCAAATACGGCCCAATCGTGGAACGCAGGTTGCGCGAGGCCGGCGAAATCACCGGCGATACGTTGCACGAGCGCGTCGATTTGGTTGAACGGGTGCGGGCCAGGCGCGAGAGTACGCTGGATAGCTTCGCCGCGGACGTCGGCCTGATTATGGCCGCCGAGCTGGCCCAGGTGGAGTTGCTGGAACAACTGTTTGCGATTTCCTATCGCCACGCGCGGCTGGCGTTGGGCTATAGCTTGGGCGAAGTGGCGGCGTTGGTTTGCGGCGGAGTGTACACACTGCGTGAAGTGCTGCCGCCGCTGATCGCCATGGCGCGCGAATCCGCCGAATTGGCCCGCGACGTGACGATGGGCGTTGTCTTTTCGCGCGGCAAAGCGCTCGACCTGGAGGGAGTGGAACGCCTGTGCCTGGAAATCACCACGCAAGGCCGCGGCACGATCGCCATCTCGTCGTACCTGTCGCCCAACACCGTGCTGGTGCTGGGCCAAGGCGATACGGTCGATCGCTTCAAAGCGCTGATGAGCCAGTTTTTGCCCGGCCAGGTGAACCTGCGAAAAAACAAGGGTGTCTGGCCGCCACTGCACACGCCCATTCTTTGGCAGCGGTCGATTCCCAACCGGGCGGGCGTCGATATCCACTCCGTCGGCGGCGGCTTTCACGCGCCGGTGCCGCCCATTGTGTCGTTGGTCACCGGCAAGGTCAGTTACAACGACTTCAACAGCCGGGCCTTGTTGACCCGCTGGACCGACGAGCCGCAACGTCTCTGGGACGGCATTTATGAATTGCTCTCACAAGGCATCGAGATGGTGATTCATGTCGGCCCCGATCCCAACCTGCTGCCGAGCACGTTTAAGCGCCTCAGCGACAACGTCACGGCGGAACTGGCGGCGCGCACCTGGCGCAACATCGGCATGCGCGCCGTCTCCAACATGATGTCGCGGCCTTGGATCGCCAAAATGATGTCGTCGCGTGCCGCCGTGCTTCGCGCTCCATACATGGTGCATGTCATTCTGGAAGACTGGTTGCTGGCCGAGAACCCTTAGCTTAATGGACACCAGCGGCTTATCCGACTTCGCCGCGCGGTTGCCGGTTGTTGCCCGTCTGCTAAAATAGGGGAAGGGCCGGCGCTCAACAAATCTTGGAGGAGCGAATTTCAGATGTGTGCCAAACGCCGCTGCGGAAAAATCTCAACTCGGTTTCGCTTTGCCGCCTGCTTGCTGGCGGCGTTTCTTGCCGCCGGACGTTCACCGGCCGCCGATCGGCCGGACGACGCGCCCGCGCGCTTCACCGTCGATCGCGATCCTGAAACACTTGCCACGCGAGTGACCATCAAGGCGCGCCAAGGCGAGGTCGCCTGGGCTGATATTATGGCGGGCCTGGCGCGAGCCAAAGGCTATGACGACGGGGCTTTGGCCGATGTGCCGCGGCGTCACGCTTTCGATCTGCACAGCACTTACACGCGGCTCGCACTGGTTTTGTTGAGCGCTCTTGGCGAACGGCACGGCATCGCCTTTGCCATTCTGCCGGCGGAAAAAGACGGCGGCGAACCGAGTTTGCAGGTCACACTCAGCCGCCGCGCCATGCTGGCCTCGAAACGGCGGTTTGAAAAATGGTTGCAGTTGCTGGCCGCCGACGGCCGCGCCGACGACCAGCCCGATGCGAAGCTTGGCCTTTCTTTTCCGCCCGCCGACGCGGTGGGACTCGATCGTGTGGTGATCTTGCATGGTCTCGGTTCGCGGCCTGAGGCGCATGCTTCGCTTTCGGCTGATTTGCGTGAGGCGGGCCTGCGCGTGGGGCAGTTCGCTTACGGCGGCGATGAGCCGCTGGAAGAATCCGCCCGGTTACTGTCGCGCGAGCTGAAGCGAATCAAACAAGACACGCCCGATCTGCGGCTGCGCCTGGTGGCGCTGTCGATGGGCGGATTGCTGGCCCGGCGTGTTGTGGAAGACGAACAACTCGATGCCGGCAACGTCACGCAATTGGTGTTGGTGGGCACGCCCAATCACGGCTCGGTGCTGGCTTATTGCGGCTTCGGTCTACAAATCTGGCAGTTTCTGGACGACCCTAAAGCCCGCACCGTCTCGCAGCGTTTTTACGACATGGTCGAAGACGGGCTAGGCGAGGCCGCCGACGATTTGCGTCCCGATTCCGAGTTCTTGAAGCGGCTCAACAGCTTGCAGCGCAATGCGGCCGTGCGCTATTCGTTGTTGCTGGGCAGCGGCGCCCCGCTCAGCCGGCAAACCGTGGATGAACTGCGCGCCCACGTGGCCGAGGCCGAAAAGAAGCATCGCTTCATTCAATTCTTGGGGCCGAAAATCGACCGCATGCTCAACGATCCCGACGAACTGATTTACGGCCGGGGGGACGGAGTGGTGGCCATCAAACGCGGGCGGTTGGAAGGCGTTGACGACACGCTGACCTGCGACTTCCATCATCTCAGCATCGGGCAGCCGCCCGAAACCGACGGCGAAAAACAGCTCCGCCAGGAAATCATCCGCCGGCTGATGCCGGGAAAATAAGAGCGTCTACTAATAAAACGGAAAGCAGCCGTCGCAGGAGGATGGGCTTCCTAGCCCGTCACCGTAAATGGTGACGGGCCAGGAGGCCCATCCTCCAGGAACGCCGGTCGTTTTGTTATACGCTCTAGGGCAGCATGACTCTGCCGCCGGAGGCGACGACGGTTTGACCGGTCATGAAGCTTGATTCCTCGCTCAGCAGAAAGCGAATGACGTTGGCGATCTCTTCCGGCCGGCCGATGCGGCCGAGCGGAGTTTCTTGCACGACCTGGCGAATGTTTTCGTCCGGCAAAACATGGGCCATTTCGGTTTCGGTAAGCCCGGGCGCGACGCAGTTGATGCGCACCAACGGGGCGAACGCCTCGGCGCAGCAGCGCGTGAGGGCGATCACGCCCGCCTTGGCCGAAGCGTAATGAATCTGCATCTTGCGCGGCCGCAAAGCCGCGATCGACGAGACGGTGACGATTCTGCCGAAGCCGCGGGCCAGCATTTCATCTTTGACCGCGAACACGGCCAAAAAAGCCCCGTTCAAATTCACGTCGATCGTTTCACGCCAGCAGTCGTAAGTGAGCTTTTCGTGACTGGCAATGTTGCTGATGGCGCCGCAATGCGCGAGCAGGTCAATCGGCCCCAACACCCGTCGTGTTTCTCGCACCAGGCGCTCCACATCGGCCGGCTGAGAAACATCGCACGGCTGGGCGATGGCGCGGCGGCCAAGGGCCTGCAGTTCGGCAACGACTTCGCCGGCCGCCTCGGCGCGCGAAGCATAGCTG
>DASVGM010000510.1:0-3812 GCA_036379555.1 Pirellulales bacterium
AGCACCGCCACTTTCAGCAGCGCCAAGCCCAATGCCGCCAACAGGCCGCTCGCGCCAGGCCCGCCGTTCCCGTTGGCGGAAGTGATGGCGGGCAACAGCACCAGTGCCAAGACCGCCAAGATGTCTTGCACGATCAACCAACCGACAGCGATGTGGCCCCGTTCGGTTTGCAAGGTGTCGTGATCGCTCAGCAGCCGAGTGGCCACCACCGTGCTGGCAATGGAGGCCGCCAGCCCGATGATGATCGCCGCGCTCCACGGCCGCCCGGCCATGCGCGCGATGCAGGTGGCGAGCATGGCGGCCGTGAGCGTCTGAATGAGCGCTCCGGGCAAGGCCACGCGCCGCACGGCGAGCAAATCGCGCAGGTTAAAATGCAGGCCGACGCCGAACATGAGCAGCACGATGCCGATCTCGGCGAACAAGGCGGCGCTTTGCTCATCGGCGGTGAAGCCGGGAGTGCGCTGTCCGACCGCGACACCGGCCAAGAGATAGCCGACGATCGGCGACAGTTTCAGCCGTTGAGTGACCAGGCCCAGCACCAGCGCGGCCGCCAGGGAGGCGGAAAGTTTGACAAGAACGATCAACTCATTTTGCACTCGAAGCTCCTAAATAACCTTGCGTGATGTTCGGAAAAGGAGGATGGGCTTCCTAGCCCGTCCAGTCATTTGGTGACGGACTAGGAAGCCCATCCTCCACGACACCGCGCCCCGGAATCACGCAAGGTTATTTAGACCGCTGGTGGGCGCCGCGGGGTTGTGGTTCGGCCGCGACCGGCTCGCCACCAGTTTCAGAAATCATGGCGAGAATTGAAAGGGCAATTGCCATCTTCACTCGCTCATGGTTTGTTCCCGTCGCCGCATCAGGCGTTACGCGAGAGGGCGCCGGGCCTTGCATACCGAACGGGGGGCGTTAAAATAAGCGACAACGACCGTGGTCGGCGGACAAGGCGCGCCGTCGCGGACGACAATTCCTTTTCGAGGCGGTAGAACTATGGCGACGGTACTCATCGTTGACGATTCCGCGGTCGATCGGCGGCTGGCGCAAGGTGTGTTGGAAAAGAATCCTGAGTTGGCGTTCCTTTACGCCGTCGACGGCGCCGACGCGCTGGAGCAGATCAAAATCTCCCCTCCCGACCTGGTGCTGACCGATCTGCAAATGCCGGTCATGAGCGGTTTGGAGTTGGTGCGGCAGGTGCGCGAGACGTATCCGCTGATTCCGGTGATTTTGATGACCGCGCAAGGCAGCGAGGAAATCGCCGTGCAGGCGCTCGCCTCGGGCGCGGCCAGCTACGTGCCCAAGTCGCGGTTGGCGCGCGATCTGGCCACCACCGTCGATAACGTGATGGCCACCTCTCGCGCCCAGCGGCACCATGCGCGGATGATGGAATGCGTCACGCGCAGTCATTGGACCTTCGTGCTCGACAACGATCCCAGCTTGATTCCCGCTATTGTCGATCACGTGCAACAGCAAATCACGCGCTTGAAGCTCTGTGACGAAACGGGCCGCATCCGCATGGCCATCGCCCTGGAGGAATCGCTGCTCAACGCCCTCTACCACGGCAACCTGGAGGTCAGTTCCGATTTGCGTGAAGAAGACACCAAGCGGTATTACGCGCTGGCCGATGAACGCCGCCGTGAAGAACCCTACCGCAGCCGCACGGTGTGCTTCGACGCCAACCTGAGCTCGCAAGAAATGACCTTTGTCGTTCGCGACGCCGGGCCGGGATTTAACCCTCACTCCGTGCCCGACCCGACCGATCCGGCCAACCTGGAACGGGCCTCCGGCCGCGGGCTGATGCTGATTCGCGCCTTTATGGACGACGTGCAACACAACGAGCGGGGCAACGAGATTATGATGACCAAACGACCGGATAACTAGCCGCAAGCGATCCCCCCGACACCCACCGCAACATTCGCACCACCTACTTCGCTTACCAGAACCAACCATGTCTAACATATCACGGCAAGAGGGCATCACCGTCATCGAGATCGACGCCCAATACGACTCGCTTGACGTGACCAAGCTCAACGAGTTTGGCGACCAACTGCTCGCCGCCGCCGCCGAGGCTGAGCCGCCCAAGGTGCTGCTCGATATGGGCCGCACCACCTTCATCGGCTCCAATTTTCTGGGCCTTTTGATTCGCGCCTGGAAACGGTTGCGCGATCGTCACGGCGAACTGGCGCTGTGCAGCGTCAACGAGGTCTGCGGCGAAGTGTTGCGGGCCAGCAAGCTCGACATGATCTGGCAAGTCTTCCCCGACCGCGGGACCGCGGTCGCCAAGCTGCGCCAATGAATTTGCCCATCGACGACGTGCTCGATGAGCTGTCGGCCGCGCTGGCGCGACATGCGTCGCTCGTGTTGCAAGCGCCGGCCGGAGCCGGCAAGACCACACGCGTGCCCCCGGCCATTCTTGACTCCGGGCTGGCCGGCGCGGGAAGCATCGTAGTATTGCAACCGCGGCGATTGGCGGCACGGGCCGCCGCCGCGCGCATGGCGGCCGAACGCGGCGGCAAGTTGGGCGATGAAATTGGCTACCATGTGCGGTTTGAACGACAGGCCGGGCCAAAGACGCGAATTCTAGCCGCCACCGACGGCGTCTTCATACGCCGCCTGGCCGACGATCCGTTTCTCGAAGGCGTGAGCGTGGTGGTCTTTGATGAGTTCCACGAACGCAGTGTTCATACTGATCTGGCTTTGGCCCTGGTCCGCCGTGTGCAACAAGAGTTGCGGCCGGAACTGAAAATCGTCGTCATGTCGGCCACGCTCGATCCGGCGCCCATTGCGGCCTGGCTCGGCGGTTGCCCGACGCTGCGCAGCGCGGGCCGCACCTACCCCGTCGATATCCGCTACCTGCCGCATTCGCCAACCGGGCCGCTAGCGCCCTTGGTCGCCGCCGGCATTGAACGAGCGTTGGCGGAAACCAGCGGCGACGTGCTCGCCTTCTTGCCGGGCCTGGCCGAAATCCGCCAGACCGAGCGGGCCTTGGCGGCTAAGGTCGCCAAGGAAGCGCTGGTCATGTCGCTCTATGGCGATTTGCCGTTGGCCGAGCAGCAAGCGGTGCTCCAGCCCGCGGCCAGGCGCAAGATCGTGCTGGCCACGAACGTCGCCGAAACCAGTTTGACCATCGAAGGCATCAAGGCGGTGGTCGATGGCGGTTGGGCGCGCACGCTGCGGTTGGACCCTGCTTTGGGCATCGACCGTTTGGAGCTGAACCGCATTTCACGGGCGTCGGCCGATCAGCGTGCGGGCCGAGCGGGCCGCACGGCGCCGGGCGTCTGTCTGCGTCTCTGGAGCGAACGCGAGCAAGCGGGTCTGCGAGATTTTGAAACGCCCGAAATCGGCCGTGTCGACCTGGCGGGGCCGGTGCTGGAACTGCTCAATTGGGGCGAGCGCGATTTCAACGCTTTCCGTTGGTATGAGCGTCCGCCGACGAGCGCGATCGAGCAAGCGGTGAGCTTGCTGCGGCGCTTGGGCGCCTATGGCGACTTGGGGCTGACGGACGTGGGGCGGCGCATGGCCCGGTTGCCGGTGCATCCGCGTTTGGCACGGGCCTTGGTGGAAGGGCACTCGCTGGGGCAGGGAGCGCGTGTGGCGTTGGCCGCGGCGCTGCTGGCCGATCGCGATCCGTTTCGCGACGATCGCCGGCGCGAAAGCAGCCATGCCTCCGATTCCGACGTGCTCGACCGCGTGGCCGCCTTGGAAGCTTTTGAACGATCGGGCCGACGGCAGAGCGACGTCGGAGCGATTGACGCGGGCGCGGCAAAAGCGGTGTTGCGAGCACGCCGGCAGCTTCTGCGGTTGTTGGAAACAAT
>DASVGM010000511.1:0-3091 GCA_036379555.1 Pirellulales bacterium
TATCCGAAAACTCGAATTTCGCCGTGGCGGCGTATCGTGGGGCGGCTCGCCGAGCCGTCTTTCGCTTCGAGACGGGCCGGCGGCCCGCCCCACGGCGAGTTTTCGGATAGACTCTCAGTCAGCGCTCCCACCGGGGCAAGCCGAGGGCATCTTCCCCTACCGTCGCTGAATGTCGGATTGCCGCTTAGAGGCTATCCGAAAACTCGAATTTCGCCGTGGCGGCGTATCGTGGGGCGGCTCGCCGAGCCGTCTGTCGCGTCCAGACGGGCCGGCGGCCCGCCCCACGACGAGTTTTCGGATTGCCGCTTAGTCTGGTGACATTAGGGGCAAGTCCGGCGGTGCGGAACAAATCCGGTATGGAATCTCAGTTCGTTATCATATCAAAGTCGGGCATTTGCGCGGGCCAGGGTGGCACCCACGGGAGGATATTTCTCCCGACCGGCACACCGTCTCAAATCGCAACATGAAGGGTTGACAGTTGTTAGTTCGTTTCGTCGTGGCGGCGTTGGACCGTTGATGCCACTCGCTTGCCGGGTGGAGAATCACGTTTGCCGTCTACACGGGCATTTGCCACCAATCCCTTCTCCGATTTTCCGCCGCTTGGGCGCCTTCGGCGGCCAAGCGGCGGAAAATCGGGGTTTGGGGAAGGCCGCCGGTGTAGACGGCAAACGTGAAAACTCCCTCGGGCAAAGCCGAGGGCATCTTCAACAAACACGTTGGCAAGCCGGAGTCCGGCCATGGCGAAGGTGCGGGCTACGAGTGCCAACTGTCAACTTTGAAACCCTTGAAAAACATGGACTTGAGATGGTGCCAGTTGCTGTACTCGCAAGGCCGACGCGACATGTGCGCCATGGTCGCCCAGTGCGTGGCCGATCTCGATGGCTGGCCCAAAGGCGTCGTCAATCGCGAGCCGCGAGCAAGCCGGCGGTGGTGGCCGGTTGTCGCATCGCGCGGCGGCGGACGAAGGGATACAGTCCGGCCGACTCGCCGACGATCGCCTCGCCCACGACGGTCGCGCAACTGAGGAGCGGCGAAGAGAAGCCTGGGTCGTCCTCGCCGCGGCCCGCGTCCATACGCTCGGGCCGCGGCAGGCTGCTCTTGCCGGCGGGAGTCTCGTCGGCCGTTTCCACGGTGTTGTCGGCGATTTCGGATCGCATCACGCGCACGTCGCCCGGCGCTTCGATGCCGACGCGCACCGTTTGGCCGCGTACCTGCAAGATGGTGATGACAATGTTTTCGCCGACCTGGATTCGTTGTTTTGATTTTCGGGAGAGGACGAGCATGGATAACACTCCTTTGCTGCCGGTTTGCCTTGTTCCTGTTACGTTGGGGAGATAAAGCACGGCGCGTGCCAAACGCCGAATCGCTCTGAAACGCCTTCAAAAACGCGCAATTGGCCTTGACTTGCATTCGATGCGGCGGTTTAGGCAGGCTACGGCAGTGTACAACCGTTGCAATTTGTTTGTAAGAAGTACAGTCCCCTTTGGCTTGCCTGGGCCATGCCGCTGCGCCTGCGGACAAGCTTGATCGCGCCGCGCAGTCCAAGCTACGCTTGGCGTCTTGGAGTGCGGCGATTGATCGCCGCTTTCCTTCGTCGCGGAGCGACCTTCCTGCCGAACCCCCATTGCTGCGAGGAGACCGCGAGTAGGCGAGGGCGGGCATTGAGCGGCGAGCATGGCCGACTGCGGACTATCGCTTGATGAGGCATTCGATGACCGTTATCGCGAGTTTCGCATTCACGAGGGCGGCGGATGCAACGCGAAAGCGGAAGGAATCGGCTGGGGGGCGCTCGTTTTAGCCACTCGGTCAGCGCTTCCACCGGGACAAGCCCTAATGTCACGAGATTAAGCGACAACCTGACATTCAGCGACGGTAGCGGAAGATGCCCTCGGCTTGCCCGAGGGAGTTTCCCGTTGGCCGTCTACAAAGTCGGCGATCCCTACGCTTCCGATTTTGCCCCGCTTGGCCGCCGCAGGCGGCCAAGCGGGGCAAAATCGGGAAAAGGGGCGCGGGCAACGCCCAATTGTAGACAGCCAACGGGAATCTCCACCCGGCAAGCGGGTGGCATCAGAGCTTAATCTCGCGACATTAGGGACAAGCCCGGTGGTGGCGATGCGGAACAAATCTGGCATGGAACCTCAACTCGCTATCGTCTCAAAGTCGGACATTTTTGCGCAGACCAGCCTGCGCCCGGCCACGGCTCCGCGTCGGTCAACGCGCCGACGAGTCATGCTGCCGCACGACAAACCCGGTTGTGGTAGACTTTATCTAAGATTCGCACCACAACTTGACCTCTCGAAACAACGCCAATGGACGTGACGACGCAAATGATACGCGGCGACGACGCGATTCGGCTGCTCAACGAGCATCGCTCGCGATACCGGTCAACCGGCCTTTATCCTTTTCTGATCGGCGATGCCGATGAGCTCGATCGAATGCGGGAGGCCGCCGGCTTCCATGAACAGGATGCGGAGGCGATCATCGCCGCGTCGCTCGAAATTGCGCCGATGCAGTGGATCGCCGAACGGCGACGGGAGGCGGAGGCATGCGAGTTTTCCGAGGATGAGCTGCTCGGTGAATGGCCGGACGAAGTCTTAGACAATGGTTCGATCATGCTGCATACAGACATTCTGACGGGCAAAACCAAGCCCGAAACCTTTCTCGGCTTGGCCCGGATCGAACAACCGTGGCACTTGGCGGCCGCAGTCAGGTTTGGTGGTTGGAACGCTTGCCCTACGCCCGAAGAACACTGCGCTCTACACCGCGAGTGGCAAGAACAATACGGCGCGGAAATTACGGGAATGTCGAGCGACGTGGTGGAGTGCAGCGTCCGCAAACCACCAACCTATCGCGAAAGTGCCTCCGTTCTGGCTTGGCAGCAGTACTGGTACTGCGAAGATATTGTAGTCCAGGGCGTCGGCACCATCTCAAGGCTCGCGGGCACGCTGCTGAATTCGCACTATTGGTATTTCTGGTGGGACTGATGCCGCAGCGTCAATAAAACACCGCCAGCCAAATCGTCGGCTCGTCGGGCGTGGTCCATTCGACGCGATGCCGCTTGTGGGCCGGAATTTTCAGATAATCGCCCGCT
>DASVGM010000512.1:0-2519 GCA_036379555.1 Pirellulales bacterium
TTTCCCTTAAAACGCTGCTGTGGTTGATGCTATGCGTGGCGTGCTTCGCTGTTCAAGAGCGCCTAGCCTACGGTCGAGCAACGTCCCGGCATGGTCGACGAAATGGAGTTACGCGACGGCAGCCGATGGTTCCGCTATCCAGATGAGTGACACTGCCTACTTCGTAGGCACCCTCTAAAAACCGACTAGACTTTTCGGTTTAGGTTTGCCTGTTGGTGGGCAACGCAGATGTTGGGACGCTACCGGCGCGAGGGGATGCTGGAAAACCGCTTTCGTATGTGCAACAATAACGTCGATTGCACCCGGCCCCCCACTTTTTTCGCGGCGTGCTTCGATGAGCGATATTGTTGACCTTGTGCGCGGACTGTTTGACGCTAGCGACGACATTGTCTGCCTGGCTTCACTCAAGGCCGAACTGTTTTATTTGAATCCCGTCGGCCGACGATTGCTGGGCATTTCGCCGGAAGTTGATTTCAGCGGCACACGCCTGCGCCACGTTTACGGCGATGAGACCCGTACACGCCTGCGCTCGAAGGCGTTTCCCACGGTGCGATCCCAAGGGCGCTGGACCGGCGAGGGGCGCATGCGGCGGAAAGGCCAGGAAATGCTCGACGTGTCGATCACGGCGTTCCTTGTCGAGCATCCGCGCAAGCGAAACCCGATTTGCCTGGCCCTGGTGCATCGTCCGCGCACGGACCAGGACGGCGGCGGAGTGGTGGCGGAATCGCTGCGGCAAGCCATTCTGGAGTCGTCGATCGATCCGATTGTGGCCGTCAACCACGAGGGTTTGATCAGCGAGTTCAATCCGGCGGCGGAACGCATGTTTGGGTGCCGCCGCGCCGAGGTGATCGGCCACAAGCCCGACGACATTCTCTTTCCGCCGCCCTCGGCCGGGGGCGAGCCGGAGCGCGTCGAACGCCATGTCTCGGCCGGTGAGGGGTCGATGCTCGGTCGTCGCACGGAAGTGGTCGCCCAACGAGCCAATGGCGAGACTTTTCCCGCCGAAATGGCCATGACCATCAGCCGCGCCGGCGGTACGCCGGTGTTCACCTTCTTCTTTCGCGACATCAGTGAACGCAAACGGGCGGAGCAGGCGTTGCGCAATTCCGAAGCGCTTTATCACTCGCTGGTCGAAAACTTGCCGATGAACGTCTTTCGCAAGGATCTCGACGGCCGATTCACCTTTGCCAACCGACTGTTTTGCGAGGCCCTGACCTCGCGGCAAGAGCAAATCATCGGCAAGACCGACTTCGATTTTTATCAATCGGTGTTGGCGGCAAAATACTGCGCCGACGATCGCCAGGTGCTCGACACCGGCCAGGTGCTGGAGGCCGTCGAAGAGCATTACAAGTCGGACGGCGGCAAGATTTACGTGCAGGTGCTCAAGACGCCCGTTCGCGACAGCGAGGGCCGCGTGGTGGGCACGCAAGGCATGTTCTGGGACGTCACGGCGCGAAAGCAAACCGAGGAGGCGCTGCGCGAAAGCCAGCAGCGATTGCAGTCGATTCTCGACAACGCCCGCGCGGTGATCTACGTGAAAAGCGTCGAAGGCCGCTACGTGTTGGTCAACCGGCTGTTTGAATCACTGTTTCACGTGCGCCGGGCCGAGGTGGTGGGCAAGACCGACTTCGACTTGTTTCCGCCGGCCCTGGCCGAGGCGTTTCGCGCCAATGACGCGCGCGTGCTGGCGGCCGGCGCGCCGTTGCAATTTGAAGAAGTGGCGCCGCACGACGACGGATCGCACACCTACGTATCGACCAAGTTTCTGCTCTACGACGCCAACGGCGTGCCGCAGGCGCTGTGCGGCATTTCCACCGACATCACCGAACGCAAGCACGCCGAGGTGGAACTGCATAAAGCGAAAGAAGCCGCCGAGGCCGCCAACCTGGCCAAGAGCGTCT
The DNA here is from genome assembly GCA_036379555.1 of Pirellulales bacterium. GTDB lineage: Bacteria > Planctomycetota > Planctomycetia > Pirellulales > JAICIG01 > DASSFG01. Next base: position 1,902 of record DASVGM010000512.1, read on the forward strand.
TTTTGGCCAACATGAGCCACGAGATCCGCACGCCCATGAACGGCATCATCGGCATGACGGAGCTGGTGCTCGACACTCCGCTAAATCCCGAACAGCGTGAGTATCTCAATCTGGTTAAAGAATCGGCCGATTCGTTGTTGTCGGTCATCAACGACATTCTCGATTTCTCCAAGGTCGAGGCCGGCAAACTCGAACTCGAACAGATTCCCTTTGTTTTGCGAGACAGTCTGGGCGACACGATGAAATCGCTCGCCTTTCGGGCACACACCAAGGGGCTGGAATTGGCCTGCCACGTCGCGCCCGATGTGCCCGAATTCATTACCGGCGACCCCGGCCGGTTACGGCAGGTGCTGACCAACCTCGTCGGCAATGCCATTAAATTCACCGACATGGGCGAAGTGGTCGTCGATGTGTCACTGTGCGAAGACGCCTCACGATCCGCCGGCGATGACACGCCGCCAGACGCTGTGATGCTGCATTTCTGCATTGCCGACACGGGCGTCGGGGTGCCGGCGGACAAGCGAGATGTGATTTTCGAGGCTTTTGAACAGGCCGATACTTCAACCACGCGGCGTTACGGCGGCACCGGTTTGGGGCTGGCGATTTCGCGCCGGCTGG
>DASVGM010000513.1:0-4400 GCA_036379555.1 Pirellulales bacterium
AAGAACGAGCGCAACGTGCGCAGCAAGCGATCGCGCAGCGTGAGCGTTTGCCAGGTCGCGGTGGGACGCCAATCAGACAAGCCGGTTCTCGCTACTCCTTCGCGCGCTCCAAGTATTCTCCGCTGCGCGTGTCGATCTTAATCAGATCGCCGATATCGACAAACGCCGGGCAAACCATTTCGGCGCCCGTTTCCAACTTGACGGGCTTGGTCAGGTTGGTGGCCGTATTGCCGCGCACCGCCGGCTCGCAATACTCGATTTTCAGCACGACGTGGTTGGGCGGCGTGACGGAAATGGGGTTGTTGTTGAACAACACCATGTTGCAAACCATGCCTTCCTTGAGATACTTCCAGGTGTCGTCCACCTGGTCGCCGTTAAGCTCGTACTGTTCATAGCTGGTGTTGTCCATGAACACAAACGAGTCGCCCTGGCGATAAAGGTATTGAGCGGCGATTTCGGCCACGTCGGCCGCGTCGAGCGAATCGCCCCCCTTGTAGGTCCGCTCCAGCACGGTGTTTCGCAGCAAGTTTCGCAGCTTGCACTTGTATAATGCGTTTCCCTTGCCGGGTTTCACAAAGTTGCACTCAATCATCAAATAGGGATCGCCGTCGATTTGGACCTTCAATCCCTTCTTAAATTCGCTAGTGTTGTAGCTAGGCACAATCCGTTTCCTGTGTGGCACATTCAATTCAATGCATGTAAACGAACCCTCGATTATAGCGGCAAAGGGGCCGGCTGTCGGCGCGGAAATTCAAAAATTGCCGTCTTCCTGGCAATGGCTGCTGAAAGACGCAATTCGAGACCCCGCCGAGCTTTGCGCGCTTTTGCGGCTACCGGCCGGCTGCTTGCCGGCGGCGCGGCGGGCTGCCGGAGACTTTCCCTTGTTTGTGCCGCGCGGCTATGCGGCCAAGATGCGGCCGGGCAACCCCCGCGACCCGCTGCTCTTGCAGGTCTTGCCCGTGGACGAAGAATGCTCGCCGCCTGAGTCGCCTGCCGTTGGCGCAGGGTCGCCTTTCGCGCCGCGAAAGCACCTGCCTTCGCGGAGCGAAACGCGACTTTGGCCGGCGGCCGACGACCGCCCTGATTTTGTCTCCGACCCGGTGGGCGATCTGCAGGCCCAGGTCGCCGCCGGCATGCTCCAAAAATACCACGGCCGGGCACTTTTGATCGCCACCGGGGCCTGCGCGATCCATTGCCGGTATTGTTTTCGGCGACATTTTCCCTACAGTGACGGGCCGCATTCGCTGGCCGCCTGGCAGCCCGCAATCGAACGCATCGCCGACGATCCAACCATTGAAGAGGTCATTCTTAGCGGGGGCGATCCGCTGACGTTGGTCGATCCCTGGCTCAAACGGTTGGTGGAGCAACTGGCCTCCATCGCGCACGTGCGACGGCTACGAGTGCATTCGCGGCTGCCCGTTGTCTTGCCGGAAAGGGTTTGCCCGGAGATGTTCGAGTGGCTTTGCGGCACGCGGCTGACGCCCATCATGGTGGTGCATGCCAATCACCCGGCGGAGATTTGTGCGGGCGTGGCCGCGGCATTCGGGCGATTGTCAGCCGCCGGCGTGATCGTGCTCAATCAGGCGGTGTTGCTGCGGCAGGTGAACGACAACGCCGATGTCTTAGCGGAGCTTTGCCGGCGGCTGGTTGATTTGCGCGTGATGCCCTACTATTTGCATCAATTGGACCGCGTGCGCGGCGCGTCGCATTTTGAGGTATCCCAAGCGGAAGGCCTGGTCCTGATGGGCGAGTTGCGGCGGCGGCTGCCCGGCTATGCCGTGCCGCGCTACGTGCGCGAATCCGCCGGAGCGGCGTCGAAGATTGACATCGGCCTGTCGCATGACGCAGGTAGCCGGACATGAGACCTCTCTAGCCCGGATTACTCATCCCCGCGGTGACGATCTTTTTGCCGTCGCATCGCCTTGCGTTCCGACTTGCTGAGCCGACGGTCGTCCTCGTAATCATAATCTTCATCTTCAGCGGCGGGCGGCTGTTTGCGGGCGGTGCGCGTCTGGCCGCCTGCGTCGTCGTCGGACGAAGCCGGGCGCGGGGCGGCCTTCGCCGGCGCGGCTTTGCCGGCGCTCTTGGAGCTTTCCAGCGTCTTGGCATTTGGCGCCGGCGGCGAGTTGTGGGCTGAATCGACCGCGCCGCGGCCGAACCAAGAGCGCTTTGCCGGTGCGGCCTGCTGGGCCTTGCTCGGCGTTTCCTTTTTCGTTTCGGCCGGCTTTTCTTGTTTGGCCGGCTTGGCTTTCTTCGCTTTGGCGGCGATGGCCCCTTGCGCGTCCAGAATGGTAAAGCGGGCGTGCGCCGCCATGGCGAACAGCAATAAAACGTCGCCCAGCATCTCGCAGCCCTCTTCGACCATCAAGGCGTGGCCGCCGTTAAGCTGCGGCACGAGCCGCGTCTTGGCGACGATGGCGGCGATGAAACAGCCGACGGCCGCCACCAGTGAAGTGCTCGACAGGTGGCAACTTCGCATCTCCAAGAAGAGGCGTGTGCCGATACCGGCGAACAGCAGTCCATAAACGACGGCCCACCCCAAGACGCCGCCGGCGCGAGCGTCGCCGCTATAATGCGCGGCCAGCTCGCTCAGCCCTTCGTGCAGACTGGCGCCTTCGTCGATGCTCATCAGCGCCCACAGCGCCGCCGCCCATAGCCACACGCGGTAGCGACCGTGGTAATCGTCTTTGCGGTGCCGGCGAACAGAATAAATGAGCATGGCGGCCGTCGCGGCCAAGGCCAGCGTTGTCGACGAAAACCAGTTGGCCAGGGCGGCGTCGCTGGCCAGGTCGAGCGCGATGAGCCGGCTGCCGCCCGTCATGCGCGAGAGCTGAGGCAGCCAATAGTGCGCGGCTTCGAGCCCGGCGACCGCCGCGAGGCCGGCCATGAAGAGCAAGGCCAACACGCCATAGCGTTGGGGAACCAAATCGGTGACACGTGGCTGGTGGTCGGTCAAGACGTCGTCTCCGTACGAGCGTGCATGGTGTGGGCTTCGTCGCCGCCGCGAGGGGGTGCTGGGCGGGTCGGCGGACGATCCTTCGCCCGCCTTGGGGGCCGCGTTGCCGATGACTTCCTCGGTCAAAACGCGGCGTCGCCGGTCGTCTAGTTGCCCATGACGCGGTAGCTGCATGTTGTCGTTGCGCAAACTGGCAGACGGCGGGCCGTCGCCACGGCATCAGGCGACTGGCGCGGTGGTGCTGCGAGCGACGACTCCGGCGTTGATTTCTTCCCTACGTAATTCGGCATTTGCGGCGTCATTACTCAAGCCGTCGTGCGCTAATTCTTCACCGGCAAAGAGCGGCTACTAAAACGGAAAACGACCATTATTGGAGAATGGGCTTCCTAGCCCGTCACCGTAAATGGTGACGGGCCAGGAGGCCCATCCTCCAAAAACGCGGTAGTTTTGCTAGGCGGTCTGAACCCCGCCCTTGACACAGCTTGACTGAATTGCCGAAAACAACCGATCTATGAAACTTTCCTTAATGGTCACCTGCCTGGGCGACGTGCTGCGGCCCGCGGCGGCCAAAGCCACTGTTTTGCTGTTGCGGCGTTTGGGGCATGAAATCGACTTCCCCGAGCGGCAAACCTGTTGCGGTCAACCGTTTTATAACAGCGGCTTCGCCGATTACGCCCGTCAGCAGGCACGCCACACCATCGAGGTGTTTGAGGGCGAACGGACGGTGGTGGCGCCGTCAGGCTCCTGCGCGGCGATGGTCAAGGTGGAATATCCTCATCTTTTGGAGGCCGAACCGGGTTGGCATGAGCGCGCCCAGGGGTTGGCCGCGCGCACCTTTGAGCTGAGCGACTTGCTCGTGAATCGCCTGGGCGTGCTCGACGTGGGCGCCAAGTATCAGGGCAAGGTGGCGTATCATTACGCTTGCCATCTGCGCGGCCTCGGTCTCAGCGACGAAGCCGAACGATTGATTCGCCACGTGGAAGGCGCCGAGCTAATGACCTTGCGTCACGCCGATCAGTGTTGCGGGTTTGGTGGTTCGTTTTCGGTGCGTTACCCCGACATTTCCACCGCTATGGTCAACGACAAGGTGAAATGCGTCTTGGAAACCGGGGCCGATTGCCTGGTTTCCACGGATACCGGCTGTTTAATGAACATCGGCGGCCGCTTGCGTCGTCTGCGAAAGCCGCTCGAGATATTGCACCTGGCCGAACTGCTGGAACGTCGCTGATTAACCTTGCGTGATTTGGGGCGCGGCGTCGTGGAGGATGGGCTTCCCAGCCCGTCACCAAACAACTGGACGGGCTGGGAAGCCCATCCTCCTTTTCCCGCGACCACGCAAGGTTATTTAGAGGCTATCCGAAAACTCGTCGTGGGGCGGGCCGCCGGCCCGTCTGGACGCGAAAGACGGCTCGGCGAGCCGCCCCACGATACGCCGCCACGGCGA
>DASVGM010000514.1:0-12338 GCA_036379555.1 Pirellulales bacterium
TGGAAACGTGATTGCACAGACGAAAACGCCGTGCTGCTCTCCGCGGCCGACTTCGCGCGGCAATACGCCGAGGCCATCAACAAACGGAACATGGCCGGCTGGCGACGAAATCTCCGCACCGCCGGGTTGTTGGTGTTGGAAGACCTGTCGCACCTGGCGGCCAAGACGGCGGCCCAAGCCGAATTGCTGCACACGCTCGATGAACTGGCCGAGCGGCCGGCGTTGGTCGTGGTTACCTCGCGCGTCTCGCCCGCCGAACTGACCGATTTTTTGCCTGGTCTGCAAAGCCGCCTGCAAGCGGGCCTGTGCCTGCCCATCGCGCTGCCGCAAATGGAAGCCCGGCGGGCGATTTTGGCGGCGTGCTGCGCGGCGCGGCGGCTTTCGCTGGGCGACGGGGCGTTGCGGCTGTTGGCGCGTTCGCTGGCCTTGCCGGCGCCGGAATTGGCGGGCGTGTTGAACAACATGCAGCTTGCCGCGCGTACCGCCGGACAGCCGCTTGATGATCTGTTCGTGCAAAACTATCTCAAGCAATATTGCGCCAGCCGTCACCCGCCGTTGAAAACCATCGCCACGCACACGGCGCGTCATTTCGCCCTGCGCGTGGCGGAGCTACGCAGCGCCTCGCGTCGCCGCGGCGTGGTGGTGGCCCGCGACGTGGCCATGTATCTGGCGCGGCAACTGACTCGCAAAAGCCTGAAGCAAATCGGCGAGTATTTCGGCGGTCGCGACCACACGACCGTGTTGCACGGCTGTCGCAAGACCGAGTCGCTCATGCACAGCGACGCCGCCACGCTCGAAGCGGTGACGACCCTGCGGCAGGCCCTCGCCGCCGGGACGAGGGAAGATTGAACCATGAAGTTCGTGTGTAAAAGCTGTCAACCGATGTCAGCAACTCGGCCGGCCAAGGCCGGTTATCAACAAACCAGAGCGTCCGGCTCAAAACCACCGACAGACACAAACATTCCGTTGACAAGCAACCAACAACCCATCGACAGTTTTTGCACGCCCATTTGGCGCGGCCTAAGTTCTTTGCCGGTAATTGCTTCGCGGCCCTGGCGCGGCCCCAACTGACAATCGCCCCGCAAGCATTACTGTTACTACTGTTTAGAAATATCAAATAAACATATACCCTGACCCAACCGCGTATTGATTCACGCGGCCAGCAACCAAGAAAGCCACTTTGATGAAAGTCGTCTGCGATCGAGAAAAACTTCTAGCCGCGTTTCAAACCGCCAGTGCCGTGGCCCCCAGCCGCAGCCCGAAACCCATTTTGCAAAACGTCAAGTTCGAGGCCACCGGCAGCGGCGACAGCGACGGCACCATGATGGCCACCGACCTGGAGGTGGGCATTCGCGTGCAGACGCCGGGCATTCATGTCGACGCTCCGGGCAGTGCCATTTTGCCCATCGGCCGTTTCCAGTCGATCTTGCGTGAATCGTCCGACGCGCAAATCCATCTCGAAACCGACGGAACCGGAACGCTGGTTCGCGGCGAGCGCAGTGAGTTTCGCCTGCCCGCTGAAAACCCCGACGAGTTTCCGGTGGTCGCCGACTTTAACGAGCAGAAGTATCATGAAATGCCCGGCCGGCTGTTTCGCGAGATGATTCGCCGCACGATCTTCGCCACCGACAACGAGAGCAGCCGCTACGCCTTGGGCGGCGTGCTGGTGGAGTTGACTGCCGATAAAATCACCGCGGTGGGCACCGACGGTCGCCGCCTGGCGATGATGGAGGCCCCGGCCAAGGGCGTGGGCGGCCACGAAACCGGCAACAACACCACCATCATTCCCACACGGGCGATGCACTTCATCGAACGGGCCTTGGCCGACGGCGAGGCCGAAGTGCAACTCGCCACACGGGCCAACGACGTGCTGGTGAAGACCGCCCGCGCGACGATTTACTCTCGGCTGGTCGAGGGGCGCTTTCCCAAATGGCGCGATGTCTTTCCGCGCCGGCCCGACGCCACCAAGATCGAGCTGGTGGTGGGTCCGGTCTATTCGGCGGTTCGGCAGGCGGCCATTGTCACCGATGAAGAAAGCCGCGGCGTCGATTTCACTTTTGGCGAGGGAAAGCTGTTGCTGGCCGGAAAATCGGCCAAGATGGGACAGTCGAGAGTCGAGCTGCCCATTGCCTATGACGGCACTCCCATCACCATCACGCTCGACCCGCGTTACCTGAACGATTTTCTGAAAGTGTTGGACCCCGAGAAGAATTTCACGTTGGAACTGAAAAACGCCGAAAGCGCCGCCGTTTGCCAGACCGACGACGGCTATGGTTATGTCATCATGCCGCTGGCCAGGGAGAGGTAATAAAGCTGATCTGAGGGGAAATGAACCACAGAGACACGGAGTCACAGAGACGAATACGGGAGAAATAATTGGAGGATGGGCTTCCTAGCCCGTCCCGTAAGTAGGGTGGGCATTGCCCACCGTATCCTTCGTCTCAACCACCCACCTAGATTCAAGGTGGGCAATGCCCACCCTACACATGAAATTCAACCAAAAACCAAGCGGCCGCGGTCGTCCACAAAAAATGGGCGACGTGCTGGCGGAGCTAATGGCCCGGCGCGGTTATGCTCGCGAGCAAACCGCGGCCAATTACGAAGCGGCCTGGCGGGAGGCCGCCGGCGAGCTTTTGGCGCGGCACACGCGCGTGGGACTCGTGCGTCGTGGAACGCTGGAGGTGACCGTGGCCAACAGCGTGTTGTTGCAAGAATTGACGTTTCAGAAACAAGCTATCGTCGGGGAGCTTCGCCGCTTGCTGCCCGACGAAAAAATTGAAAAACTGCGGTTCCGTGTCGGACCAATTGAGTGATATGCCAGACGAAACAAACCCGCTGCCCAACCTTCCGCCCACGGGTAGTTCGCCCGAAATGCCCGAATATCGCAAGATCGAAGGCGAGTACGGGGCCGAACAACTCGAACACCTGAGCGACCTGGAGCACGTGCGCGAACGGCCGAGTATGTACATCGGCGATACGACCGTGCGCGGACTGCACCACCTGGTGTATGAAGTGGTCGATAACTCCATCGACGAGGCGATGGCCGGCCATGCCAAGAACATCAGCGTCACGATCAACACCGACGGCTCGGTCACCGTGGATGACGACGGCCGCGGCGTGCCGGTGGAGATTCATCCCGATCTCGGCTTTTCGACGCTGCAAGGCGTGATGTGCGTGCTCAAGTTTGGCGGTAAGTTTTCCAAAGGCGCCTACCAAACCTCCGGCGGTCTGCACGGTGTGGGCGTGACGGTGGTGAACTTCCTTTCGGAATGGTGTGAGGTGGAAGTTCGCCGCGGCGGACACGTATATCAACAAGAGTATGAGCGCGGCGTCCCCACCGCCGAGGTGCGCCGCATCGGCACGACCGATAAGCGCGGCACGAAGACCACCTTCAAGCCCGACCCGCTGATCTTTCCCAATACCAAGTTCAACTACAACACGCTGCACAAGCGTTTGCAAGAGCTGGCGTTTCTCAACCGCGGCGTGAAAATTACCTTTCATGACGACCGCACGAACGAAGGCGAGGCGTTTCAGTATGACCGCGGCATCATCGAGTTTGTCGAACACTTGAACCGCGCCACCGAGGCCGTCCATGCCGACGTGATCTACATCGCCGGCGAGTTCGACGGCGTGGGTTTGGAAGTGGCCATACAGTATTCCAGTGAGTACACGGAAAACACTTCCAGTTTTGTCAACAACATTAACACCATCGAAGGCGGCACGCACGTCTCGGGCTTTCGCACCGCGCTGACGCGCACGCTCAATAGTTACGGTAAGAAAGAGAACCTGTTCAAAGACCTGGTGCCCAGCGGCGAAGATTTTCGCGAAGGACTGACGGCCGTTATTTCCATTCGGGTGCCGGAACCCCAATTTGAAGGTCAGACGAAAACCAAGCTGGGCAACAGCGAGGTGGAGGGCATTCTCAACTCGGCGGTGGGCGACTTTCTGGCCCGCTATTTGGAAGAGAATCCCAAGGTGGCCAAAGTCATCGCCCAAAAGGGTCTGCTGGCGGCCGAGGCGCGGGAGAGCGCCCGTAAGGCGCGGCAGATGGTGCGCGAACGCAAGGGCGCGCTGTCCGGCGGCGGTCTGCCGGGCAAGCTGCGCGATTGCACCAGTCGCGACGTGCAAAAGTGCGAGCTGTACCTGGTGGAGGGCGATTCGGCCGGCGGCACCGCCGAGAACGGCCGCCTGCGCGAGTTCCAGGCCATTCTGCCGTTGCGCGGCAAAATCATCAACGCCTTCAAGAGCCGAGAAGACAAGGTGCTGGCCAACGAGGAAGTGCGCAGCATGATCTCGGCCATTGGCGTCGGTATTGGCGACGAGATCGACTTGGAAAAACGGCGTTACAACAAGATCGTCATTATGACCGACGCCGACGTCGACGGCTCGCACATCCGCACGTTGTTGCTGACCTTCTTTTATCGGCAGATGTATCCGCTCATCGCCGGCGGCTACGTTTACGTCGCCCAGCCGCCGTTGTTCCGCGTGCGGGCCAAGAAAAAATCGTATTACGTGCAGACCGAAGAAGAGATGAAGAACCAGCTTTTGGAAATGGGACTGGCCGAAGGCGTTTTCGATCCCGGCGACGGCCGGCGGATCGAAGGCGACGAGATGAAGCGGCTCTGTGCGGTGCTTTCGGCGCTGGAAGACTCGATCTTGGCCTTGGAGCGGCGCGGCATCAGCCTGCGCCAGCACGCGGCTCGGCAAGACGCGAACACGAAGCGTCTGCCGGTGTTTCATGTTTTCGTCGGCGCGGAGGAACGCTGGTTCACGTCGCGCGAGGAGCTTGACCGTTTTGTGGCCGAGCAAGAAGCGAAGACGGGCAGCGAGTTGGCCGTTACCGATCAACCCGCCGGCGCGGAAGGCAACGGCCACGCGGCCGAGCGGCTGACGATTGTGGAGTTGCACGAGGTGCGGTCGCTCAACAACCAGTTGACCGAGTTGGCCAAGATGGGTTTTGACATTCAATCGTTGATTCCTCAGCAGCGGACGGGCATTCAAGAGGCGCGTTACAAGCTGCGTCGTGGCGAGAGCGAGATTTCGCTGGAAGACTTGCGCGGACTTTTGGCGGCGGTGCGTTCGGCCGGTGAAAAGGGTTTGCAAATCACGCGCTTCAAGGGCCTGGGCGAAATGGACGCCGAGGAATTGCGCGACACGACGCTGCACCCCGACTTTCGCACCATGTCGCAGGTGCGCATGGAAGACGCCAGCGCCGCCGACGATTTGTTTCGCATTTTGATGGGCGACAAAGTGGAGCCGCGTCGGGAGTTCATCGAGAAGCACGCCTTGGAAGTGCGGAATTTGGATGTGTAGCTCGATGAGCGCGCTCTCGTGCTTTCGCGCGTCGCCATTTCGAGCAATTGTGATAAAATGCGACGACACGGGAGACACAACGAGATGACCGAGCTAGCGCGCTGCTGCTTGTCTGCCAACGATGAAGGCCATTTGCTCGACCATGCGCCGCAAGTGTTCGACCTGGTATGGCGATTCGACTTTACCGAGCCCGGCTTCGCCGCGCTCGAGTTGCCGGCGGAAACAGACTCTCACCTATTGCGGTCGTGGATGGTCGCGTTGAAACGGCGACTGAGCGAAATCGCCATCCGCGACGGGCGGGAGCCGCTGGCGTTCAAGTCGATGGGCCGCTTCAATCAGCAAGAGACGACGAAGTTTCACCTCGATGGCGCGCCGGATCGCTCGTTCCTCATGCTGGGATACGAACCGTCAAAGATCCACGGTCGCTTGTTTCTCGCCGACTATACCCGCGCGGCGTTCGACCTTGGCATCACTCCGCAGGCGTTTCTGGTTGACTGGAACCCGATGTATCGGCGCGGAGAAGAGGTGTTGAAACCATACGTCACCGAGTTGCCGCGGGCAGGCGAGGGGCGAGCGCGGATTTTGCTCATCAACAACAGCTCTTTGCCCTTCAGCGAAGCCCGTACCAACACGCTCGGCGTGATGCACAAGGCCATCGTCGAAGCACCGGACGAGGGCGAGCAGCGGATCGTCAATTCAACCATGTTGGCGGCGGGCGCCGACGATGAACTGAGCGACGAGCGGCAGCGGGATTTCGTCAATACAGATAGAATAAGCCAGAAGGTTTAAAGGTCTTCACGAGTCATGTTCAATTACTCCGTGGCCGGCAGGTCTCCGCCCGCTGTCGGCTCCTCCGCGGCGCCGGCCTCTTCCTCGCCGCGCTCCTCGCGCGGCACGCGGACGACGCCGGCCAGGCTGTCGTCTTCGTCAAGCGTCATGATGCGCACGCCTTGCGTGTTGCGGCCGATCACGTTGATTTCCTTCACCGCCAAGCGCTGAATTTTGCCGCGGGCCGTCATCAGCAAAATCTCGTCGTCGTCGCTGACGGTCACCACGCTCACCACCGGGCCGTTGCGCTCGGTCGTGCGAATGTCGCGCACGCCCTTGCCGCCGCGGCGCTGCAGGCGATATCGGCGCGAGGAACCACCCTCTTCGCCCCCCTCCTCAAGCACCGATGGTTCTTCCACCGCCGACTCCGCCTCTTCCGTATGAGCTTCTTCCATGTGCGCCTCTTCCGCGTGCGTCTCGTCAACCGCCGCGGCCTCGCCCTCGGCCGCCACGACCGGTTCCTCGCCTTCGACGGCCGGGCTATTGGGTCCAAAGGGCGTGCGCTTGCCGTAGCCGTGGCGGCAGACCGTGAGCAGTGTGCATTCCGGCTCGGCCACCACCATGCCCACCAGCTCGTCGCCCGAAGTGAGGTTGATGCCCTTCACGCCGCTGGCGTTGCGCCCCATCGGCCGCGCGTCGCTCTGGCGGAACCGCACCGCCATGCCGCGGGCCGTCGAGAGCACCACCTCGTCGCCCGGCTTGGTGATCGCCACGTCGACCAAATGGTCGTCTTCCTTGAGCTTGATGGCGATGATGCCGTTGCGTTGCGGCCGCTTGTATTGCGAGAGCGGCGTCTTTTTCACAAGTCCACGGCGCGTGGCCATCATCAGAAAATGGTCCGGCGACAAGAAATCGCGCACGGCGCGGCAATCGGCGATGGTTTCGCCCTCGGTCAAGTTCAACAGGTTCACAATCGCCCGGCCGCGGCTTTCACGCGAGAGTTGCGGCAGGTCGTAAACTTTTTGCCAATAGACCCGGCCGCGATTGGTGAAGAACAGCAGGTAATCATGCGTGCTGGCCGCGAAGAGCAGCCGAATGGGGTCTTCTTCCTCGGTGCGGGCGCCCATCAAGCCCTTGCCGCCGCGCCGTTGCGCGCGGTAGGTGCTGGCCGGCGTGCGCTTGATGTAGCCCTGGTTGCTGATCGTCACCACCATGTTCTCTTCGGTGATCAGGTCGCCGATGTCGACCGAGCCGATCTCCTCGCCGCTGATCTCGGTGCGGCGGGCGTCGGCATGTTTGCGTTTGATCTCCAAAAGATCGTCGCGAATAATCGCCAGAATGTTTTTATCGTCGGACAGAATCCGCTGATACTCGGCGATCTCCTCCAAAAGCTGCTCGTATTCCTTGCCGAGTTTCTCTTGCTCCAGGTTGACCAACTGGCCGAGCGTCATGCGCAGGATCGCGTCGGCCTGCACGCCGGTAAGCTGGTAGTTCTCGCGCACGCCGCGCTCCTGCTGGAAATCGGCATAGCCGCGATCGCCCAACGCGCGGCGCATGAGTGCGGCCGGACAGTCGATGGCCATCAAGCGCGTTTTGGCCTCGGCCTGCGTGGCCGACGTGCGAATCACACGAATCACCTCGTCGATGTTGGCGTGGGCCAGCAACAGACCTTCGACGGTATGTTTGCGGTCGCGCGCCCGATTGAGCAAAAACTGCGTGCGGCGGCGAATCACCGCCAGGCGATGGCGAATGAACTCTTCCAGCATCTGCTTGAACGACAGCGTGCGCGGCTTGCCATCGACCAGCGCCAGAAGAATGATCGAAAACGTGTCTTGCAGCGGCGAGAACTGATAAAGCTGGTTGAGCACGATCTCGGCGTCGGCGTCGCGTTTGATTTCGAGCACCAACCGCACCGGCTCTTTCAGGTCGCTCTCGTTGCGAATGCCGGAAATACCTTTGATCTTGTCGTCGTTGACCAAATCGGCGATGCGCTCTTCAATGCGGTCGCGCGCCTGTTGGTAAGGGATTTCGCTGACGATAATCCGCTGGCGGCCCTTGGCCATTTCTTCAATGCGGCAGCGGGCGCGAACCACGATGTTGCCGCGGCCGGTGAAGTAGCTTTTGCGAATGCCGCTGCGTCCGCAAACGATGCCGCCGGTGGGAAAATCCGGTCCCGGCACGATCTCCATCAGTTCGTCGATGGAGACGTCGGGCTGGTCGATGACCTTGATGGCGGCCTCGCAGATTTCGCCCAGGTTGTGCGGTGGAATGGAGGTGGCCATGCCCACGGCGATGCCGTTGGCGCCGTTGATCAGCAAGTTGGGAAACTTGGAGGGCAGCACCGTCGGTTCGGTTCGGCGTTCGTCGTAGGTGGGCACGAAATCGACCGTGTCGAGCCGGATGTCTTCCATCAGCAGCGCGGCGAAGGGCGACATGCGGGCTTCGGTATATCGCATGGCGGCGGGCGGCAGGCCGGCGATGGAGCCGAAGTTGCCCTGTTTATCCACCAGCGTATAGCGCATGTTCCATTCTTGGGCCATGCGCACCAAGGTGGGATAGATGACGCTTTCGCCGTGCGGGTGGTAGTTGCCGCTGGTATCGCCGGAAATCTTGGCGCATTTGACGCGGCCCGCCCCCGGCGTCAGGTTCAGGTCGTTCATGGCCACCAGGATGCGGCGTTGCGAGGGTTTTAGGCCGTCGCGCACATCCGGCAAAGCCCGGCTTACGATGACGCTCATGGCGTAGGTCAGGTAGCTGTCTTTCAGCTCATCGACGATGGGCAAATCGACCAACTTGCCTTGCGGTTGGGCATCGCCGTTGCCCTCCGGTGGTGTGAGATCGGGGTTGTCAGGATCGTCCGCATCCGTCGCCAATTCGGTATCCTTTGCCAGGGGTGAGTTTTGCCGTAAACTGCTTATAAATATAGCGGTTTTGGCGAGGATTCACAACCGGGCGGGTTGCCGGAATCGGCGTTGTCTGGCTGGTCGTTTTTCAGTAGCCTTCCGTCCGTTGTAAAGGTTGCCGGAGAGAGGGTACGGCGGCCCGCGTATCTGCTATAACTAGTCCATGCCAGAATCACCATTTGACGGACAACGTCCGACATCTAAGCCGTTGCCGCAATGCAAGGCCTTTCTTGTCTGCGGGGAAGTTGAATTCGATGACATCGCCGGCCAAATCAATCTGTATGGCATTGTCAGCTCGCTGAGTTTTCCTGAATTTCCCGCGGCCGTGCCGCCGCTGGCGCTCTTCCTGCAGATGTACGACGGTATTGGCCGGTATCGATTAACCGCCGAATTGCGGGATCTAGCGGGCGGAGTCGGCGTCGCGGCGGAGGCTTTCACCGATGTGGAATTTCCTGAGCGGCTTGTTAAAATGGATCTGGCGTTGCCAATAAGCTCTCTTCGTCTGCCCAACCTTGGGCGGTACGAAATTGCCGTCTTGCTGGACGGGCGCGAACTGGCAACGCAGTTCATTGACGTGGAGGCTACAAATGACGATGAGACGAGATGACGACGAATCGGGCGATGCGGCAAAACGTCCTGGACGAGAGAGCGAATCTCCCCGCGAAGTCAGGCGGAGAGGCCGAATTATTACTGCTCAGGACGCTGGCTGGATTAGCCCGACGACGTTCGTCGCTCCGCTGACGTTCGTACCCGTCGATCCGCCCAGGCCCCTCAATCGGCGGGTTTCTGAAGGTGGATGAACACGTTACCTAATCAGGCCAATGTAGTGCGCGAACTGCCGGGTGCGCGGCTTTCGTTCCAAAAAGTCAGCCGCGGCGAAGCCGTGGTCGCCGCGTTGGAAAGCTTGCGCTAAACAACCTTGCCTGATTTTAGACCAGCGAGCCGCCGCGACCTCGGCCGGTGTGCGGTTCATCCGCCGATGTTATTGGTCGAAAAACAGCAAGCGAGGGATTTTATGATTGCTGAAGTGTTCGCAACCGTGGAAAACGGCGAGTTGAAGCTCGAGGGAGCATTGCCGTTTCCCGACCAGACGCGCGTTAAGTTGAGGATTGAGCCCCTCTGGAACGCCAAAGCGGCGCAAAGAAACTGGCTTACGCTGCTGGCGCGATTCGACCAACATCCGATCGTCGGGGCCGGCGGTCCCTACATGCGAGAGGATTTATATGAACGCGATTGATACGAACGTGTTCGTCTATGCGTTTGACGCCACCAACCAGCAAGGTTTTTGAGCTGTCGTTCCGACTGCGCCGGCGGCATTCCCTCTCGCACTGGGATAGTTTGCTGATTGCGGCGTGCCAGGAAGCTGGAGCATCGTACCTCTATACTGAAGACATGCAGGATGGCGCCGATTATGGCGGTGTCAAGATCGTCAACCCGTTCCGGCGCGCATGAGCGGGCACGGAGCCTCCGTGATCCCGCCAAGCGAGCGATGTTCCGTCGAGACCGGGGCTGGCCGCCTCAACGGATTATTCAACGCTGCTCGGGCGGCTGGATTGGAATCCCGCGCAACACGACATATTCGTAATCGCGGGTCTGAAACTCAAAGTGGTCGATGTCGTCGCGCTTGAGTTTTAAAAAAGTCACTCGTGTTTGACAGATGCGATTGGCGCTTGCGCGGCCGTGGTTGAACGTGTCGTGCGATTTGCCCTGCTTATCGATCGCGACCACGCGGCAATCCTGATCGAAATAGTCGTGCGAAACGAAGACCGATGCGCCCTGGGGTGTGTCAAACTCTTCAGAGAAGACGATACCATGGCTCAACTGGCCGATGGCTGTCGATCCCGATGGCTGCACTTCTGCTACTTTCTTCCATTTGCCCGCGGCCACGCCGACTTCCACGGAGATTTTTTTTTCGTCGCGAGGCACGCCAAAGTAGCGCGTGACGTAGCCTTGCGGATTCCGCTGGCCATGTACCGAGACCTCACCCCCGCCGCTGGCGTGCGATTCTTCCACTTGCCACTGAACAACGGCGTCTTCCGGCAGGTTGTGAATCTGCAGGACGATTCTGCGCCAGACGACGCCTTCGGCGAAAACCGTGTCGGTGGCCTTCTTCCAGGCGATTGGCAGCGAGGCGAGCGGATGCCCCTGTTCGTCCGCGCGGGGAACCATGCAACCGGTCAGGGGCGCCGGCAGCGCCTTCAAGGCACGACCTCGCGCGTCCCACCAACGATCGTCCTCCTGGTCGTGCGTGCCCAGCGCCAAAACCTCCACACGACCACCGAATGAAAACCGGTCGTTAACAGCGGTATCGGGTGGCTTAGGCACGTCGCCTTGCGGCGTCTGGCTGGGGGCCATTCTCGGAAGAAGCACGAGCAGCAGGCCGACGAGCGCGACGGCCAAGATCGAGCCGCGAGTCAATCGAAGAGGCTCACTTTGCGGTTCGCCCAGCAACCGCGCCACGCGGCGGCGCAGCTCGGATGGTGACCGGCCCGCCGCGGCCAACGCCGCCAGACCGGTCTCGCGGCCAAGCTCCGGCGCCGCCAAAGCGACCAACTTCAATAGCAGTTCGGCATAACGAAGTTGTGATGCTCCCGGCGGTTGCGAACCACAAACGACGTCATCACAACAGTATTCACGCAGCATACTGACGCGGCGGGTGAGATACCACAACGCCGGGTTGAAAAACAACAGGGCCTCAGTCAGACGCTGAACCAATACGATCCATAGATCATGCCGGCGAATATGAGCCAATTCGTGAGCCAAAACCATTTCGAGCTCGTCGCACGACAATCCGCTTAGTGCCGAGGCCGGCAGGAGAACGACCGGACGCAGCAGGCCGACGACTTGCGGCGTCGCGATGCGATTGGTTTCGGCAAGCAATGGCGTTACGCGCATGGACCATTCACGGACAAATGCCTGGACGATTGCCGGCAGCGGGCCATCCGCGACGAGCGTCGCGCGACGCGCAAGTCGACTCGCGCTGAAAAGAGCCGCGCCCAAACGAGCGAGCATCCATGCGACGCCAAACAAGTACGACGCGAAAAACCATACGGCCGCCCGTTGCCAATGGGGCGGCGACGCCGTATCAACGGTGGCGTAACGCGACGCGGTTGCCGAAAACAGCGCCTTGGCATCACCCATCTCGCGCGGGCTATCTGTGGATGCGGGCGTTACTCGATGATCGTTTGCGGACTCGCGGACGGGCGGAGAGCTGATTGCCACCGTGCCAGAATCGGCGCCGACAAGCACAAAGGTTGGCACAACTAAAGCCAGGCCCAAAAGCAACGCCGACACGTGCAGCACGTAGCTCCATTGCGTCGATGGCCGACGGCGAAAGCGCTCAGCGGCGCGCGC
>DASVGM010000515.1:0-4085 GCA_036379555.1 Pirellulales bacterium
TGCCGAGCTGGTCGCCCGACGGCAAACGCTTCGTCTGTTCGCGCACTCAGGGTGGAACCCATATCTCCATCATGACGCTCGATGGACGAGAACAGCAGCGCGTGAATGGCGGTTGGTCGGGCCAATGGTCGCCCGACGGCAAACTGATCGCCTATCGGTCAGGCAACCGCTTGATGCTTTACGAGGTTGAATCGGGCCAATCGCGCGATGTCCTGGGCGCGGCCAATACGTACAACGATATTCTCTGGAACTGTTGCTGGTCGCCCGACAGCAAGCAAATCTGTTTCAAGGCAGGTCTGCGCGACGGCCGGTTCGACGTGGCGCTGGTGGCCGCCGCCGGCGCCGAGCATGGCCTCAAGGTGCGGTATACCGGAGCATCGTTCAACCCCAAATTCGCCTGGCATCCGACCGAGAACCGCATTGTGTTCGCCATGCATTGCGCCGAGCGCCGCGCATTGCAACTCTACCAATTCGATCCGACGACAAACGACGCTCCCGTGCTGGTGCCGGGCCAGGATCCCAGGAGCGACAACGGCGACCCCTGCTGGACGCCCGACGGCAAACGATTGATTGTGACCTGCGGAAGTTATTGAGAATGTAGAATAAAAGGACCGCGTTCTGGGAGGATGGGCTTCCTAGCCCGTCACCTTACGACTGGACGGGCCAGGAGGCCCATCCTCCAATTTGTCAAATGCGGTGGGATCTATTCTTTCACAGGAGGACCGAGTGATGTGGAAACGAACGATTGTAGTTTTCGTGTTGGCAACCCTGTTTATTGGCGGAACATGGCATGCCTGGGCGGGCAGCGCGGCGCCCGTCGCCGTCGATGCGGTCAAGGCGAAGATCGCGCGCGACGTCTATGCTCAGATGATGGCGCGATGGCGGAACAACGAGGTGTACGACATTGAAGACCTGGAATTATGGTCGCGGAACATTCTTGACGCCGACCTCGACTTGGCGACGACCGCCGACAAGCGGGTGGCGGCCTATGAAGAGCACATCAAGCGGACCGCGGAACTGGCGGCCATCGCCAAGTCGTTCGCGCAGACCGGGCAAGGATTAAACTCAGCGGCGCTGGCCGCCGAATTCTACCGCCTGGACGCGCTCTCGCGATCGGCCAAGGGAAAGTGAAGAAAACTCGGTGACTGTGATACGAATTGATTTTGCCATGCCTGCTCGTTTTGCCGCCGCTGTGCCTGTTTTACTGATGTTCGTCGGCGCCGCCTTCGCCGCCGACGCGAAACGCATGAACGTGTTGTTTTTGATCTCCGACGATCTGAACAACATGCTCGGCTGCTATGGCGATCCGCTCGCCAAAACGCCCAATATCGACCGTCTGGCGCAACGCGGTGTGCTGTTTGAACGGGCGTACTGTTCGTTTCCGCTGTGCGGGCCAAGCCGCAACTCACTGCTGACCGGACTTTACCCGAACAGCAGCGGCATTCTGGCGAACTCGCAAATCTTTCGGCAGACGATTCCCTCGCACGTCAGTTTGCCGCAGGCTTTCCGCCAGGCGGGTTATTTCGCCGGCCGCATCGGAAAGCTTTATCATTACAACGTACCTAACTCGATCGGCACCAATGGCCACGACGATCCAGGCTCGTGGGAGCTGGAGCTCAATCCGGCCGGCGTCGACCGGCTCGAAGAGCAGCGTCGCATCTTCTCCTTGATTCCCGGCAATTTTGGCGGCACGCTCAGTTGGTATGCGTCGCCCAAGAGCGACGAGCACCACACCGACGCCTTGGAGGCGGAAGACGCCGAATGGGTTTTGGAGAGGTGCGCGAAGCGCGGCGATCGGCCCTTTTTTCTGGCGGTTGGTTTTTTTCGGCCGCATACGCCCTATGTTTCGCCGCGGAAGTATTTTGACATGTATCCAGAAGAGAAGATGCCCGTCGTGCAAGGCGTCGCGGAAGACCAGCGTGACATTCCGCCCGCCGCGCTGGCCAGTTACAAAAAGGAACAAGACAAACTGACGGACGATCTCCGTCGCCAATGCCGGCAGGCCTACTACGCCAGCATCAGCTTCATGGACGCGCAGGTCGGCCGTGTAGTCGCCGCCCTCGATCGGCTTGGATTGTCGGACAGCACAATTATTGTTTTCAGCAGCGACCACGGCTACCACATGGGCGAGCACGGCCTCTGGCAAAAGCAGAGTGTATTTGAAGAAAGCGCGCGCGTGCCGCTTATCATCGCCGCGCCCGGCGTTGGCGAACCGGGCAGCGTGGCGAAGTCACCGGTCTCGCATATTGACTTGTTCCCGACGCTGGCGGAGCTATGCGGTGTGAAGACCCCCGATAACCTGCAAGGCCAAAGCCTGGCGCCAATGCTCAAAGACGTTTCGCTGACCGGACGCGCTTGGGCGCTAACACAGGTGGTGCGCGGCGGCGGATTCAAGCGTTTTGGAGCCAGCCCAGCGGTCGGCGACAAGGGTAAGCGCTTCTTCGGTTATAGCTTGCGAACGCCGCGCTGGCGTTATACCGAATGGGCCAAAGGCAGCGCGGGCCGGGAATTGTACGATCACGACACCGATCCGCATGAGATCAAAAACTTGGCGGCTGACGCGGCCTCTGCCGAAACTGTGGAGAAGTTGTCTGGACAACTGCGTGAGGCGGTACAGTCGAGCTTCCCGCCGTCGGGTGAAACACCGCAGATCAAGTCGGGGCTTTGGGCGCCGAATTTGACCAATCCGTAGCTGCACTCCGCACTACCGAATTCTTTCACGGCATGTCGGCTCAATTCCCGGCCAAGTCGCCGAATTAGTCCCGCCACGACAGTTCCTCGCCATCGCGTGTGGCATAGAGTTTCTCGCGTTGACCGGCCTCGCCATTGGGCCTAAAATGTGTTACACACGTTCGCTGTAATTACTTGCCGCATCAAGACTTGTGTACGCCGCACCGACCACCGCCGCACCCCTTGCCACCAGCGCGCCACCTGCCGACCTGCCTCCGGAAAGCCACGGCGGCGGTTGGCGCTGGCAGGTTAGTATGCCGGCGTGGTTGGTCTCGCTGGTGGTTCACGCGGTTTTGGTGATTGTGCTGGGGTACGTCGCCGGCCAGCAGATTCACGGTACGAACGCGCCTGCCGACGCGCTCCTATTCGCCAGCTATACCACCACGGCGACGGATGACAACTACTTTGACGACGAACGGCCGGTTGAAATCACCGGCGCGGCCGACGCCGGCAATTCCAACTCACCGGAGCCTGAACCCGACGCCGGCGAAGCCGCTCGCCAGGGCCTGGAAGCGATCGCCCAAGGCTCGCCGCCGGTCGATATCGAATCCGCCTTGCCCAGCACCGCGCCGGTCGCGGTCAACGCCGGTGACGCCCTGACCGGAACAACGACGGGCATCGGCAACTTGCCGGGCGTTTCGCGGCGGCCGGCGGGCGTGCATGGGCGATTCGCCAAAACGCACGTCTATGGCATACCGGGCGAGGGCAACACGTTTGTTTACGTTTTCGATCGGTCCTCGAGTATGGGCATTGGCGCGAACAGCCTATTGGAGTCGGCCAAGCGCGAGTTGCTCGCCAGCTTGGACGATCTAGGCGAGGAAAACCGTTTTCAGATCATCTTTTACAACCAAAAGCCGACCATCATGAAGGATCTGGGCCGCGGCATTGCGGGCTTGGTCTTCGCCAATGACCGATCCAAAGAGCTGGCGCGGCGATTTGTGGGCGGCATCATGGCCGACGGCGCGACGGAACACTTTTTCGCCCTGCGCGACGCCTTGCGCCTCGCTCCCGACGTGATCTTCTTTTTGACCGATGCCGACGAACCGGAGCTTTCCGACGCGAAGTTGGCGCAAATCCGCCGTTCCAACGGCGGGCGAACCTCGATCAACACGATTGAGTTTGGCGAGGGGCCGCAGCCGCGCGGCGAGAACTTTTTGGCCCGCATCGCTCGCGAAAACGGTGGCAAGTACGTTTACATTGATATTTTGCGCCGCCGGTGAGGGGGAAGACCGGTCGGCCGTGTACCGCGGCGGATCAGCCGTGGAAACGAAAAGAAGGCGATCGCGCTGATGCGTTCTAAATAACCTTGCGTGATCGTGGGAAATGGAGGATGGGCTTCCTAGCCCGTCCAGTTG
>DASVGM010000516.1:0-4212 GCA_036379555.1 Pirellulales bacterium
AAGAACCTGTCGGGAGACGTTCGTGCTCGCCAGTCAGTCAGCGCTTCCACCGGGGCAAGCCCGGCGGTGGCGGTGCGGAACAAATCCGATATGGAACCTCAGTTCGTTATCGTATCAAAGTCGGGCGTTTTGCGCAGGCCAGGATGGGCCTCCTGGCCCGTCACCAACCAGGGTGACGGGCTAGGAAGCCCATCCTCCACGACGCCGCGCCCCGTAATCACGCCTGGTTCTTTAGCAGCCCTCCTCGCGGTCGGAAAGAAGATCGCTCCGCGACGGATGAAAGCGGCGATGAATCGCCGCACTCCAAGACAGCTCACACCGGCGGCGGGTTTCGCTCGGTGTAGCCGCGCTGGTGCCAATAAGGATAAGCCAGCGCGGTGGCGCTGGCGGCGTCGAGCCTGGCCACCTGTGGCGGAGTGAGGTTCCAGCCGACGGCTTGCAAATTGTCGCGCAATTGCGCCTCATTGCGTGCGCCGATAATCACCGTCGCCACGGTGGGCCGTTGTAGCAGCCAATTGAGCGCGATCTGCGGCGCGGTCTTGCCCGTCTCGCGGGCCACCTCGTCAATGGCTTCCACCACGCGATACACGTAGTCATCCGACACCGGCGGGCCAATGTCGATGGAAAGTTGGTTATGCAGTCGGCTGGTCTCCGGCAGCGGTTGTCCGCGGCGGATTTTGCCCGTAAGCCGCCCCCAACCCAACGGGCTCCAAACAACCGTGCCGACGCCTTGATCGAGGGCCAGCGGCATCAGCTCCCACTCGAAGTCGCGGCCGATCAGCGAATAATACGCCTGGTGCGCCACATAGCGCGGCAGCCCGTGACGGTCGGCGGCGGCCAGCGATTTCATCAGGTGCCAGCCGGAAAAGTTGGAGCAGCCGACATAGCGGATTTTTCCGGCGCGAACGAGCACGTCGAGCGTGTGGAGCACCTCCTCGACCGGCGTCAGGGCGTCGAAGCCGTGAAGCTGAAAGAGGTCGATCCAATCGGTGCCGAGCCGCCGCAGGCTGCCCTCAATAGCGTGCGTGAGGTGATGCCGCGACGAACCGACGTCGTTGGGCCGGTTGCCGGAGCGAAACGTGGCCTTGGTCGAAAGAATGACCTGCTCGCGCCGGCCGCGGATGGCCTGCCCCAGAATCTCCTCGCTCGCTCCCTGAGAGTAAACGTCGGCGGAGTCGAACATGTTGAGGCCGGCCTCCAGGCAAAGATCGACCATCCGCGTCGCTTCGGGCACGTCGACCTGGCCCCAAGCCTTAAACAGTTCGCCCTGACCGCCAAAGGTGGCCGTGCCCAAACAGAGCACCGGTACGTTGAACCCCGATTTTCCTAGTTGTCGAAATTCCATGGCGATGGTTCTTACTCAACGATTTTTGCCGTTTTGATGTAATCGAGCTTGGGGAAATCTTGCTTGAGGTAGGCGTTGCCTTCGCTCTGCACGCGGCTTTGGTCGGGTCCGCGGCCGCCGGGAGCGCCTTCACCGTAGCCGTTGTATAAAGAATCGACGACCTTCATCCCCTCCGCCACGCGGCCGAAGGGCGCGAAGCGCATGTCATCCAACTGGCCGTTGTCGCCGAAGTTGATGAAGATTTGCGTCGAGCGCGAGTGCCGCGCCGAGGTTTGCGCGAAGGTGACGTAGCCGCGCTGGTTTGATTGTTTGACGGGGTCGTCATTGAAGTTCGCTCGGTGCCATTTTTTGTTGACCGCCGGGTTTCCGTTAATGCCAAATTGCACCATGAAGCCGTCGATGTTGCGAAAGAAGGCTGCGCCGTCGAAGTAGCCGATTTTGACCAGATTATAAAAACGATCGGCGCCTTCGGGCGCCCATTCACGCGGAACTTCGATCACAAAGTCGCCTTTCGTGGTGGAGAACATTGCCTTGAAGCTCTCGGGCGCTTGATCGTTGGCGAGCGCGGGATCGAGCAAGGCCGGGTTGCGCTCGGTCGCGGCATCTGCATCGGCATCGGCATCGGTGGCGGCATCGGCGGTCTCTTTACCCTTCTTCTCTCCGCCGCCCGCGCAACTGGTAATCATTAAGACCGAGGTGGTCAGCAAAACGGTGAGGCCGATTTCGTGAAACTGCATCGCACGACTCCAAAAGGAATAAAAAGCGTTGGTGTTGGTTCTCGCGGTTCTCTCTGTACGCGATGCGGGCCGGTTCGTCAATGAGCAAATTGTCGGCAAATACGCAACATACGAACGGTGGCACGTAAACACTTGTGTGGAAAGGCTTTACTGTAGTTTTAAGCAGATTGTTTTCACATGCCGCCCGCGTGGTTTTATTGTCACATGCGTTTCTTCACCAGTCGGGGGGCGACTTTCAGCCCCTTTTTTGTTAGACTAAGGCCTTGGAACGCGAGCGTCTGGGGCAGGCCCGCCATACTCACCGTCGAACGACGGAACCTTCCGAGTCGCTCAAGTTTTTACCTTCCCTATATTTGGCATCGCGGTTTTGGCGGATCGCGTGCCTTGGCAACCAACAATGAACGTGGCGAATGGCATCGTCGGCAACGACTGTGGCGAGAGCGCGAGGCGGCCTGATGGGCATCGTCCTGCTCTTCGCCGCGCTCTATTTCGTTCAAGGCATGAACGAAACCGCCACCGGGCTAGTCCACCAGCCGATCTATTCGCTGCTCAAACAATGGAACACCAAGCCCGGCCAGTTGACCACGCTGGTGGCGCTGTTGGGGTGGCCCTGGTGCTGTAAGCCTTTGTTTGGGCTGCTGTCCGACTTTGTGCCGTTGGCCGGTTCTCGGCGCACCGGTTATTTGATCGCCACCGGGTTTATGACGAGCGTCTGTTTTTGCGGTCTTTACACGCTCATGCCGTTGCCGCCCGGCTCACGCATGTTCTTGATGCTGAGCCTGATGGTTCCCACGTTCGCCGTCACCTTCGCCGACGTGGTGCTCGACGCGCTGATCATTGAAACCGGGCAACCGCGGGGCATCACGGCCCGGTTGCAATCGGTGCGTTGGGGCGCCAGCTACGCCGCCACGATTCTCACCGGCCAACTCGGCGGCAAACTCTGCCAGCAACACCGCGAATCTTGGGCGTTTCTGATTTGCGGAGTCTTGGCGGCGGTGGCGCTGGTGCTCACCGTGCTGTGCGTGCGCGAACCGCGCGTGGCGGCCGTCGAAGACGACTTGCCCACCATCCGTAGCACCATTTCGCAAGCGGTGCGGTCGCGGAAAGTTTGGTGGGTGGGCGCGTTCCTCTTCGTCTGGCACTTCAACCCCTTCACGCAGTCGGTGCTTTATCTGCACATGACAACCACACTGGCCCGGCAAGGCATGAACGATGCGTTCTATGGCGACACCATCTCGATGCTGGCGGTGGGGTCGATCGCGGCCTGTGTCTCTTACGGCATTTATTGCCGCAAGCTGCCGTTGCGTTGGATGGCGCCCTTGGCGGTGGCGGGCGGCGTGGCCAGTACGCTCGCCTATTGGTTTTTAGACGGCCGCACCAGCGCGATCATCATCAGTGTGATCGTGGGCTACACTTACATGACAGCCAACATGGTGCAGTGCGACCTGGCGGCCCAGGCCTGCCCGTTGCACGCGGCCGGCACCATCTTTGGCGGTTTCATGGCGCTGTGCAACGTCAGCACGTTGCTGGCCACGGCGTCCGGCGGATATTGCTACGATTGGGCGGCGAGGGTTTGGGGACCGCACGACGGCTTCAAAGTCGTATTGATCGTCGGCACGGTGTTCACACTGTTGGCCTGGCCCGTCGGCCGCCGCATTCCGGCCAATCTGTTTGATCGCTAGTGTTTTCAATCGAGCAACCAGACGTTGACAATGCCGTCGCGGCCGCCGCTGGCAAGCACTCGGCCGTCGGGCGAAAAGGCGATCGCCATGACACTGTGTGAATGCCCGCCATACTCTCGCATAATGGCCAATGTCGATGATTCCCACAGCGTCACGTTCGCGCCGGTGGCGTCGTCGAGACCTCCGGTGGCGATGACGTCGCCGCGCGGCGACTGTGCCAATGTCTGACTGCCGGGAGCGTCAATCGTCGCCAAAACTTGGCAGGTGGAAAGTTCCCAAACACGCACCAGGCTGCCGCCGAGCACGGCCAATCGCGCGCCATCGGGCGAGAAATCCACCGCCTGACAGGCGGAGTCTTCATCGCTGAAGAGACGCAAATCCAGGTGCTTTTCGCCGCTCGCGGTTTTCCAAAGTGTGATCGGCCCACGGCTTGTCCAAGCGGCCGCGA
>DASVGM010000517.1:0-6107 GCA_036379555.1 Pirellulales bacterium
CGCCCCCTTCGCCGATTTTTCGCCGCTTGGCCGCCGAAGGCGGCCAAGCGGCGAAAAATCGGCGAAGGGGGCGCGGCAACTGCCCGGTGTAGACGGCCAACGTGATTCTCCACCCGGCAAGCGGGTGGCATCAACGGTCCAACGTCCCTGCGATAACACTTGTCAACCCTTGAAGTTGTGCTTTGAGACAGTGCCGGCGAATGTGTAATGCGGGCTACGGGACGGGCTGGGAATTCCATCCTCCCGACACCGAAAGTGGGGCGGCTCGCCGAGCCGTCGCTTGCCTCTAGACGGGCCGGCGGCCCACCCCACGGCGCTTTTGCGGAGAGACGTTCACTCCGCTTCCGCCCAGTTGCGGCCGCAGGCCACATCCACCTTCAATGGCACGGCTAGCGGGTGCGCTCCGCTCATCTCCTCGACCACCAGACCCCGCATGAGTTCAATCTCGTCGGGCGGAACCTCGAAGATCAACTCGTCGTGAATCTGCAGCAGCAACTTGGATCTCAGCTTTTCGTCGGCCAAACGCCGCTCGACGGCGATCATGGCGAGCTTGATCAGGTCGGCCGCGGATCCTTGAATCACCGTGTTGATGGCGGTGCGCTCAGGAAGGTTCCGTTGCCGGCCCAGGTCGGGCCGCACGCCGCGGATGGCTCGCCGCCGCCCCAAGATGGTGCTCACGTAGCCGTTGGCGCGGCATTCGACCAATATCTTGTTCAAAAACGCCTCCACGCCCGGATGGCCGTTGAAGTAATTGTCGATGAATTTCGCCGCCACGTCCTTTTCAATGTCCAAGGTTTTGGCCAGACCAAACGGGCTTTGACCGTAAATCACGCCAAAGTTCACCGCTTTGGCCGTGCGCCGCATCTCAGAGGTCACCTGGTCGAGCGGCACGCCAAACACCTGGCTGGCCACGCGGGAGTGAATGTCTTCATCATCGGCGAATGCGGCGCAGAGAGTTTCGTCTCGCGAAAAATGCGCCAGCACGCGCAGCTCAATTTGCGAATAATCGGCGGCCAGCAAGCTCCAGCCTTCGTGCCCCGGCCAAAAGGCCGAACGTATCGCCCGGCCGTCTTCGGTGCGGATGGGAATGTTTTGCAAATTCGGATCGCTGGAACTGAGCCGCCCGGTGGCCGCCACCGCCTGTTGAAAGGAAGCATGCACGCGGCCGGTGCGCGGGTTGATCAGCTGCGGCAAGGCATCGACGTAGGTGTTTTTCAGTTTGGCGAACTGCCGGTACTCAATGATCTTGGCCGGCAAAGGATGCAGCCGGGCAAGCTCTTCCAACACACTCACGTCGGTGCTTGGCCCGGTCTTCCCTTTGGTGATGACCGGCAGCTTCTGTTCTTCAAACAACACCTGCTGCAATTGCTTCGTCGAGCCGATGTTGAACGTGTGCCCGGCCAGTTCATACACCTCTTGCTCGAGCCGGGCCAGTCGCACGCCATACTGGGCGCTCAGTTCGGCCAGGCGAGCGGCGTCGACGCGGATGCCGTTGTGCTCCATTTCAGCCAACACGTCGATGAGCGGCAACTCCACCTGCTCGAACAGCTCGCTCAACCCTTGCTCGCGCAGCTTGGGCGACAAGATCGGCAGCAACCGTAGCGGCACGTCGGCATCTTCGCAGGCATAGGCGGTGATGGCCTGCAGAGGCACTTCGTCCATCGTCTTCTGGTCTTTGCCCTTGCCGATCAGCTCGCCGATGCGAATTGTGGTGTGATGCAGATAACGCTGCGCGAGCTCGTCGAGATTATGGTTGCGCTCGCCCGCATCGAGCAAATAGCTGGCCACCATGCTATCAAACACGATGCCCCGCAAGCGAACGCCGGCCGAACGCAGCACGAGCAGATCGTACTTCAGGTTCTGGCCGATCTTGCCGACGGCCGGGTCTTCCAGCGTGGGCCGCAACGCGGCCAGCACCGCATCCAGATCCAACCGCGGCTCGCCGGCGGGCGCCCGCACCGGCAGGTAATAGGCTTCGCCCGGCTTCCAGGAGAACGACAAACCGACCAGGTCCGCCTGCGTGGGTGAAACGCTGGTGGTTTCCGTGTCCAGCGAAAGGCACGATTGTTTCCGCAGCTCGGCCAGAAACTCCGCCAACGCGGCGGGCGTATTCACCAGGTGATACTCGGCCTGCCACGCCGGCGGCGCCTCGGCCACCGTAAGCTGGCGAAGCTGATCGCCAAAGCGATGAAAACCATATTCGGTGAAAATGGCCAGCGCCCGCTCGCGATCGAAGCCGCCCAGCCGTCCCCGCGCCCAATCAATCTCGACGGGCACCTCGGCATGCAGCCGCACCAGTTGGCGGCTCAACATCGCTTGTTGGCGGCCCTCGAGCAGGTTTTGCTTGCGCTTGGCGCCCGACACTTCGTGCGCGTGATCGAGCACGCCTTCCAGCGTGCCGTATTTCTGCAACAATTCTTTGGCAATTTTAGGCCCGATGAGCGGCACGCCGGGCACATGATCGACCGCGTCGCCCACCAGCGACTGAAAGTCAACCACTTGCCGCGGCGTCACGCCCCATTCTTTGTGCAGCTCGGCGGCGTCGTAGATCAAGTTTTTGCGGACGTTCAAGATTTTGACGCGGTCGCTGATGAGTTGCCGGCAGTCTTTATCGGCCGTCACCAGATAGCACTCGCCGGCAAGCTCTTCGGTAATACGTGCCAGCGTGGCCAGAATATCGTCGGCCTCGTAGCCCGGCAGTTCGAGAATCGGCACGCCGAGAACTTCCAGCACGCGGCGAATCGCCGGAAACTGCGGCACCAACTCGTCGGGCATCTCGGCGCGATGCACCTTGTAATCGGCGTATAGTTCATGGCGAAAGGTCGGCCTGGCCATGTCGAAGGCGCAGAACAGGTAGTTCGGCTGCTTGTCGCCGGCGATATGAAGAATGTCGCGCACAAAACCGAACACGGCATTGACCGGTTCGCCCTTGGGGCTGGTCATTTCCGGTATGGCGTGAAACACCTGGAAGATGAGCGAGTTGGCGTCGATCACATAAACCGTTTGTCCCTCCAAGCTCGTGGGCGGCGCCTGTGGCGGCCCTAGTTCGCCGCGGGCATCGGCCTGGGGCGGATCAGGCTTTTCGGCCGGATTTTCTTGGCTTGGCTCTTGGGCTTCAGCCGCCGGCGGCTCTTCTTCCAAACCTGGCAGCAATGTTTGACGTGCGGAGTTTACCATCGGCCCATTGTAGCGCGCCGCCCGCCGCTGTTGTAGGTCGCTCCGCGGGGCGGCAATGGCCTCACTGTTTGTTAGAAGCTATCCGAAAACGCGGATTTCGCCGTGGCGGCGTATCGTGGGGCGGCTCGCCGAGCCGTCTTTTGCAGTCAGACGGGCCGGCGGCCCGCCCCACGGCGAGTTTTCGGATAGCCTCTCAATCGTCAACGATCGTGCCGGCGACGAGGCCCAACACCCACAGCAGCGGCACGGCCACGCTCGCGACTCCGAGCGTCGTCAGCAAGAAGACGCTGACATCGTCCGCCATACATCCGGCAAACGCGCCAACGAACAGCCCGACCACCGCTCCCAGTCTTCCGCCGACCGTTGAAAACAGGGATGCATATTGCCTGCGGAACCGGATAGAGTCGCGGCCGAATTTGGCGTGCGCGGCGACGACGCGCCGGGCGTGCTCCAGGTCGCCGGCGCGAACGACGACCTGTGTTTGCCGCCGGAAGCGTTGGCGTCGCGCGTCGATTCCGGCCGCCAGGAGATCGTGCTCCAGGCCAGCGGCCAACCCCGGATGGTAAAACGAAGCGACCACAATCGGATCATCTGCTGGCAAGCCAGCCGCCAGCGGTCCCGGTTCGGCTGGCGGCGAATTCGCCTTCAGCGCTTCCAAGACCGAGCGAATATCGCCGCCGCCGCGTGGCGGCTTGCCCGAAACATCATCCGCCGCCACAATCAGCGGCATCGCGGGGCGATCTGGCGGCGGAGTGTCGGCGGCCGCGGGCGGTGGCGCGGGATGATCGCCGGAGGTGTATTGCTTCAACAGAAACGAAAGCACGCGAACATAGGCGTTTGCCAACCAAGGACGCGGGCGGCCCAAAGCGAGCCGCTCTTGCCATTCGGCCAGGCGGACGCGCCACTGTTCGACAAGTTCTGGGCTGACCATGTTTCGTGTAAGGGAGTTCGTGAGCCGCCATCGCAGCGCGGATGAACCATTCTCCATTTTAAGGTCGCTCCGCGACGGATGAAAGCGGCGATGAATCGCCGCACTCCAAGATTGCCGTCGTCGAGTGCGTCTGAATTGAAGGGAATAACCCACTGCGGCCTTGACACGCGTTTCTCGCCAGGCATACGATCAAGGTGTCGCATGGTCTTTCAGGCGGCGGCTTTTGCCGCCGCTGCCGATTGGCCGCCGCCCGTCAGTAAAACCGTTCGCCGCAATCGTGATCGATAGCCCATGAGCAACAGCGCTTTTCCCAGGCCGTTCGTAGCAAGAAAACACCGTGTGTTTTGCTGGCTGGCGGGGGCGACGTGCTTGTTTTTTTCAGCCGGATCCGTCGGCCTGGCGCTCACGCCGGAAAGCCCCGAGGTGAAGAAGGTCACGGCCAAAGGAATCCAGTTTCTCGAAGCGACCGATTACGCCGAGTTCGCTCGACATCCCGGCTGCAAGGCGCTGGTGGGCATGTGCATGCTCAAGCATTACGGCAAGCAGGGCAAGACCCATCCCAAGGTGGTCGACGCCGTCGCTTCGATTCGAGCCGCGCTGCAGTCGAAATCCATTCCCAGCACGGAACAGATTTACAACGTGGGCATCTGCCTGATTTTTTTACTCGATCTCGAAATCGAAGGAGAAGCGACCGGGGAGTATCAGCAAGACATGAAGCAACTGCTGGATATCTTGCTCGCGGCGCAGAAACCGCACGGCGGCTTCGGCTATCCCGGCAAACCCACCGGCGACACCTCCATGACGCAATATGGGGCGTTAGGCATGTGGGCCTGCCAGATCGCCGGCATGACCGTGCCGATCGACAATTGGGAACGTCTGGCGAACTGGTTGCTGCGCACGCAAGATCCTTCCGGGGGCTATGGCTATCAGGGTAATGACCCCGGCAGCTTCAACTTGGTGGCGCAGACCGAGGTTCGCGGCAGTTTGTCGGCGGCCGGACTCGGCAGCGTCTACATTTGCGCCGATTCGCTGCGTTTGTTGGCCGTCGATACGGAAAGCGATTCATCGGCGCCGACGGCCTTGAAAAAAGTGGTCAAGCCCGCCGAATCGCTCACGAAAAACGTCGATCCAAAACAAACGACAGAAGCATTGAAACGCGGCCAAAACTGGTTTGGCACGCACTATACCGCGGGCTACAAAATCGAGCCGGTGCATTGGACCACGTACTATATGTATGCCTTTGAACGCTATAAGAGCTTTCAAGCGGCGGTGCAGCCCAAAGCCACGGAAGACACCAGATGGTACGACGACGGCTACAACTTCTTGGCCGGCAAACAAGAGGCGAACGGCAGTTGGGTTTTTCCGGGCGAGCAATACACGGTGGCCAATACCGCCTTCGGCCTGCTGTTTTTGTATCGTTCGACGCAAAAAATCATTCAGACCGTCAAGTCCTATGGCGGCGGCCTGCTGGTGGGCGGGCGTGGATTGCCGACGAACGCGGCCGATCTTCAGATGGGGCCCGGCGGCCTGCGCGCCAAGGCGCTGAAAGGACCGGCCATGGAGCTTTTGCAAAAGTTGGCCGATCCGAACGATCCAAAGTTTGAGGAGGCGGTGCGCGGCATGGAGGAGCAGAGCCTGGTGGAGGAAGGCGATCAATTGACGGACGTGCAAAAGCGGTTGCGTGCCATGGCGGCGGGAAAATCGCCGGAGGCGCGGGCGGCGGGGCTGAGGCTTTTGGGACGCACGCGCAATCTCGACCATGTTCCGTTGTTGATCGAAGCCTTGCGCAATGACGATGCGTTGGTGGTCGTGGCCGCCACCGAGGCGTTACAGTTCATGGCCAGAAAGTTCCGGCCCGCCGGCGAGTTTGGCGTCGACGAGGAAGCTCGTAAGCGCGCCTCGGCCTATTGGAAGTCGTGGTATCGAGGTGTGCGCCCTGACGCCGAGTTCGACGACGATTAGTTTGAGAGACATGGAAACTCCGCCTTCTCGCGCCGAC
>DASVGM010000518.1:0-5257 GCA_036379555.1 Pirellulales bacterium
TCATGGTGGGCAATGCCCACCCTACCTGGAAGCATACCAATGTCCACCGTCATTAAAGCCGCCAGCTCGTCCTCTGACTCCGCGCTGGTGGCGTTTAATTTTGATGATTTGGCGATGCAGGGTGATGCCTATCTGAAAAAAATCCGCGCGCACGCGGAGCGAATTGTCGCCAAGGCCGCGCAGGAGGCGGTGGCGATTCGCCAAGCGGCGGAGGCCGAAGGCCGCCAGTCGGGTCTGGACGCAGTCGAAAAACTGCTCGATGACAAGGTAGCGGCACGGCTGGAAACGGTGTTGCCCGCCTTGCGCGAGGCCGTCACGGCGATCGAGCGATCGAAACAAGGTTGGCTGGCCGAATGGGAACGCCAGTCGGTGCATCTGGCGGCCGCGATGGCCGAGCGCGTCTGTCGCTGTGAGTTGCGGCGGCAGCCCGAAATACCCATTGGGTTGGTGCGCGAGGCGCTGGAGTTAGCCGGTGCGAATGGCAACCTACGAATTGCGTTGCACCCCGACGACCATGCCGCGTTGGGCCGTCAACTTGAGCGCGTCGTGGCCGAGTTTTCGCGTCTAGCCGCCACCGACATTGTGGCCGACCGCCAGGTCACTCGCGGCGGGTGCCGCGTCGAGACGGAGCACGGCGTCATCGATCAATGCTTTGACGTGCAGCTTGCGAGGATGAAGGAAGAGCTACTGTAGGGTTCAGGGTTCAGGGTTCAGGGTTCAGAGAAAATGCAAAACGCAAAACGCAAAACGCAAAACGCAAAATGGCGCAAGCGGAGCCGATGCCCCTTGTCTCCCTGTCTCCCTGTCTCCCTGTCTCCCTGTCTTTCCTGAACCCTGAACCCTGAACCCTCCCGCACCCTGAACCCTGAACCCCGCACCCTGAACCCTGAACTATCAATGAGTTCTTACCTCGACCAAATCCCCACCATCTTACCCACCGCGCTGACAGGCCGCGTGGCGCGGCTGACGGGCTTGACCGTCGCCGTGGCCGGCTTTCCGGCGCCGGTGGGCGCGCTGGTTGAGATCGAACGGCAAGAAGGCGAGCCGCTGGAAGCCGAAGTGGTCGGCTTTCGCGATGAGGTGACGCTGGTGTGCCCGTTTGGTGAGATGCACGGAGTACGGCGCGGAAACCGCGTGCGATTGGTGCGTACCAAAAGTTGGCTGCGCGTGGGCGAGGAACTGTTGGGGCGTGTGATCGATGCGCGGGGACGCGTGATCGACGGTCGCCCCCGGCCGATTTTGCCCGATCGCAGAACGCTCGACGGCAAGCCGCCGGCGGCGGTCGAACGGCCGCGCATCGACACGCCGCTATCGACCGGCATCCGCGCCATCGATGGCCTGTTGACCTGCGGCAAAGGGCAACGCATGGGACTGTTCGCCGGTTCCGGCGTGGGTAAGAGCGTGGCGCTGGGGATGATGTCGCGGTTTACTTCGGCCGACGTGAACGTCATCGCGTTGATCGGCGAGCGTGGCCGCGAAGTCAATGAGTTTATCGAACGCGATCTGGGGCCGGATGGCTTGGCCAAAAGCGTTGTCGTGGTCGCCACCAGCGACGAACCGGCGCTGGTGCGGGTCAAGGCCGCCTTCGCCGCCACGGCGGTGGCGGAGTATTTTCGCGATCGCGGCCGCGACGTGCTGCTGGTGATGGATTCGCTCACGCGCTTCGCCCTGGCGCAACGCGAGATCGGACTGGCCGCCGGCGAGCCACCCACCACGCGCGGCTTTCCGCCTTCGGTGTTCGCCATGTTGCCGCGTCTCGTCGAACGCGCCGGACGAACGCGCGCCGGCAGCATTACCGCCTTCTATTCCGTGCTGGTGGAAGGCGATGACCCGCAAGAGCCGATCGGCGACACCGTGCGCGGCTTGCTCGACGGACATACCTGGCTGTCGCGCAAGCTGGCCGCCCGCGGGCATTATCCGGCCATCGACGTGTTGGCCAGCATCAGTCGTTTGATGAGCGAGGTCGCCGCGCCGGAGCATCGCGAAATGGCAACGCTGGTGCGCGAACTGTTGGCCGCGCACCGCGAGCATGAAGACCTGATCTCCATCGGCGCCTATCGCCGCGGTAGCAACCGCGCGGTCGATCTGGCGCTGGAGCATTGGGAACTTTTGCAGCAGTTTCTGCGACAAGGTGTTCATGAACAATCCACGGTCGAAAAGGCGGCGGAACTTTTGACGCAGTTGCGCGGCCGGATGACACAACGTCCACCAACACAAGGTAACAGTTGATGCCCCTGTTTCAGTTTCGCTTGGCGACGTTGCTCAGGCTCCGCGAAGTGGCTCGCGAAGAGCGTCGCACCCAATTGGCCGAGGCGCTGCGGCTGGTCGACCAGCTCCGCGCGCGGCAACAGGAGATTGAAGAGCTGGTTCGCGAGACGAAGCGGCTGCAAACTCCGGCGGCCGGGGCGCTCGACGCCGACCGGCTTTTGAACGCCACGCGCTATGAATTGGTGCTGCGCGCCGAGCAACGGGCCTTGCAGCTTCAAGAAGTTTCGGTGCAGAGTGAAGTGGAGAAGCGGCGCGAGGCGCTGGTGGACGCCAATCGCGAAGTGCGGTCGCTCGAACTGTTGCGCGAGAAGCAAAAAGAGGCGCACCAGGCCGAGGAAGAGGCCCGCGCGCGCAAGGAAATGGATGAGATCGCGGCGCGGCGTTACGCCGGGGAGGAATACGCATGCTAGGACGCCTGCTCGCGGCCGCGGCGGCGATTGTCGCCGCGGTTTGCGTGGCGACGGTGATGGCCGAAGGTCTGATGCTGGCCTATCTGCATTCTCGTGGCAAGCTCGACAAACAGACGGTGCAAAACATGATTGCCGTGGCCAACGGCGTGGAGCTCGCCTCCAACCGCGCGCCACGCGCCGACGAGGAGACCTCGCGCGAACAGGCGTCGTTGGACGACGTGGCGCGGGCGCGCGCGCTGAAGAGCCGCGATCTGGAACTGCGCGAACAAGCGCTTAGCGACGACGCCGCGATTGTAAAAACGGAATACGCCAAACTGGTAGACGAAAAAGACCGATATGAACGTATTAAAACAGCCTTCCGAGCGCAGCTCGACGAGCTGCGCGCCGGAGTGCTGGCCGAGAATCGTGAGACCGCCCGCGGCATCCTGGAAAACATGAAGGCCAAGCCGGCCAAGGACCAGATCCTGCGAATGGTGAAAGCCGGCGAGATGACGGACGTGATCAAAATCCTCTCACTCATGCAGGGCACCAAGCGGAAGAAGATTCTGGACGAGTTCAAAACCGACGACGAGGCGAAGACGCTCGCCGACATACTGAAACAGATTCGCGAGGGCGC
This sequence comes from Pirellulales bacterium, assembly GCA_036379555.1. Taxonomy (GTDB): domain Bacteria; phylum Planctomycetota; class Planctomycetia; order Pirellulales; family JAICIG01; genus DASSFG01. Next base: position 3,295 of record DASVGM010000518.1, read on the forward strand.
GCCGGAAACCAACCTGGTCGACGAGGCCGAGCGATCGCTCGCTCAGCCCGACCGGCCAACGGGCGACGAAGAGACGGCCGCTCCCTAAGTTTGTAGGGTGGGCATTGCCCACCACGCCAACCAATGACCTTTCCATTTCAGAATGCCCGCAAGCACCCAATGCCATCCCGTTCATGATTGCCGTCGTTGACGGCGATGGTGGGCAATGCCCACCCTACGGTTGAGCCAACCTGATAAGGAAGATGTGACAAAGCACTAGAAACATCGCCATGCAGTCAGCTTTCATCAACACCGCCGCGGCCGCCGGGCCGCAATTCGATTCGCCGCCGATCGCGGCGCCGCAAATGGCGCCGCCGGCGCCATTCAGCCAACTGCTCAGCCAAGCGCAAGCGACGCCGATTCCGTCTCCGCCGCCACCACCGCCCAGTCCGCCGCCCGCGCCGCCAAAGGCAAACAATACGCCGCAGGCGCATGGTGGCAACGACGGCTCCAACAACTCACCGTCGCGAGCGCCCTCAACGAATCAGACCAACAACAACGACTCGCCGTCCAACGCTTCGTCGTCCAACGCTTTGTCGTCCAACGCTTTGTCGTCGAACAACAAGAACGACACTTCCAGCGCGAACCGGCAGACGACTAGCGCCGCCAGCAAGACTCAAGGACAGCCGCGGCCCAAGCCCGGCGGCAAAGGATCTAAAGCGGTAACAGCGGCGGGCGATAACGCTTCATCACAGAACGCGGCGCAAAGCGCGGCTGAAAACGCCGCCACCGTGCTTGCGTCGCAGGCTGGCAAGAAAGGCGATACCGGCAAAGACCAAAAAGAGGACGCCAAGGCCGGCGACACGAAAACCGACGATGCTTCACAGCCAAGCGGTGACGCCGCCGCGGCGACGCCCGACGCCGGCGCGCAGGCCGCCGCCGCCGCGTTATCGGCGATCGCCACCTCCACGCCCCCCGTGCAAGACAACCAGACCGGCAAAGCGAAAACCGACGCCAGGCAAACGGTCAAGCCAACCGCGACGCCGGCGAATGGCAAGGGCCTGCCTGTCGCCGGTCTCGTACCGCCGGCGACAAAGCAAGCCATCGGCGGCACGCTGCCGGCGGACGCGGCGGCCACGGCGACCGGCGCGCCGACGCATACCAAAAGCGATGCCACACAGACCGGCTCGATTCCCACGGCGAAGAACACTCCACCAATCGCCTCACCAAACAACAACCCTCCGGCGCCGTCCGACGCCCCGGCGAATGTTCCGACCGCCGCGAACGTGGTGACCAGCGTGGCCGCCAGCGACATTCCTGTTATTTCGACGACGACGGCCGATCCGTCCACCACGGCGGCAACGTCATCCTCGGTTGAGAACGCATCGCCGCCGCAGGCCGCCGCGACGCCGAATTACGCGGCGCAAAACAACGCGCTGTCAACGACGCCCTCGGCGTTTGCCGCGACGATGACGCAAGCCGGCGCCGCGGCGAATGCGGCCGGCGGCGGCAACACGATCGATCGCGCTCGCTTTGTGCAACGCGTGGCCAGCGCGTTTCAATCGGCCGGCGACCAAGGCGGGCAGATTCGCTTGCGGCTTAGTCCGCCGGAACTTGGTTCGCTGCAAATGCAGATCAGCGTCAAGCAAGGCGTGCTCAGCGCGACGATTCAGGCCGACAACAGCACGGCGCGGCAAGCCTTGCTCGACAGCCTGCCCGACTTGCGCGATCGGCTGGCGCAGCAAGACATTCGCATCGACCGTTTCGACGTGGAACTGATGGGGCAAGGCTCGGGCGGCATGCCGCAACCGCAGAGCAATTCTGATTTCAATCAATCTGGCCGGCAGCCGCCGGCGGCCAGAATCACCAACACGGCGCCGGCGGAGAGCGGCCCCGCGCCGGTCAATCTCGCGGTGGCGACCAACGGGGCGCTGAACATTGTTGTTTAACGCAAGGCCGTAGGGTGCCGTCGTCACAATACACT
>DASVGM010000519.1:0-14523 GCA_036379555.1 Pirellulales bacterium
GATCCGAAACGCGTTGCTTGGAGCGGCATCGTTGTCACCGGACGCGACGAGTGCGATGAAGAAATGTGCCTCCAGGCTGCACGATTCGCGCGTCTGTACGGCGGCCCCGCAAACGACGGCCGCGCGGTAGACCAGCCAGAGCGGGGGCGGATTCGGCGCTTTGGCGACACGCGCGAGGCGCTGGCCAAATTGTGCGCCGATTCCGACATTTTAATCGTCTGGGGCGTGGCCGATTTAGGGCAGTATCTCGACCGGCTGCGCTTCGCCGGGCAAGTCGTGCTCGTTTCGCACGGAGCGGGCAACTGGACCGAAACCATTTTACGAGAAAGCCAGCGCGCCGCCGACTGGCTCGTCGGCGTTTCGCGCCCGGCCGCGGCGGCGTTTGGAGCGCCCCGAGCCGTGGTCATTCACAACGGCGGCGATCAGGACCGCTGCCAAGTCAGCCGCTCGCGCGAAGCAGTGCGTAGCGACTGGGGCGCTCACGAGGGCGAACGGCTGATTGGCTACGTCGGTCGTTATTCCTGGGAAAAGAATCCGCTCGCGGCCGCTCTGGCCGCCAACGCCCTCGGCGCGCCGTACCGCGCCGTCTACGTCGGATCGGGCTGGAAGGAGCGAGAGGTCAGAGCGGCTGTCGGCCGCTTGACTACCGATGCGCTCTTCGCGCCGCCACAAAACCAGATCGGCAACGTGCTGAACGCCTTGGACGTGATGGTGCTGGCCAGTCCGAGCGAAGGCTTTTCGCTGGTGCTTACCGAGGCTTGGCTTTGCGGCCTGCCTACCGTCGCCACGCGTGTCGGCGCCGTGCCGGAACTTGAGGCGATCCACGGTCGGCTTGTGACGCCGGCGCCCGTACGCGCGACGGCGGAAGAGCTTGCCGCCGCGGTGAAGACCGCGATCGCGCCGGAGAACGGGTCGGTGGTCGAGCGTGCTAAAAGCGTGGCTTGGCGGCATTACACCGCGCGGGCGATGGCCGATCGTTGGACGGAATTTCTCTCGCAAATCGCTTCGCCGGCTCGTGCCGGTTCCGCTCGAACAGAGAGCGCCTAATGAAACGTCCGCGCGTTCGTAGAAGAGCGGGCTAGTGCGCCGGTTTGAAGACACCCCTCGGCCGCCCGGCGCCTCATGGCCGCGACGACCTGCCCGCCAACGGCGGTCTCTTGTTACGCGACTCACTTGCGGGCCATCTTTTCCGCGGTTCTCGGCTGATCTGGCTCGCGTCGCCAGACCGTGACCGAGCAGCCATGTTCGCGCAACTCTTCGTTCAATGCCAAGGCAAACCGGCCGTCCGCGTTCATCCGCTGGCGAATCAAACGATAATCGGGAAACGGAACCGCTTCATAAAACGTCGAGCCGGGCGGCAAATCGACGAGCACCACCGCGTCGCAATCGGTGGAACGCAGCCATGCGTCGAAGGCTTGGTCATCCGCCGTGGGCGAAACCCCAAAACCGCGCAGTTCGCTCACCGTTTTGACGTGCTCCCCGCGCCGCTCCAAGAGCGTCCAGCTTGTCAGAAACTTGATCGGCAGATTGGCGAAGATCGCCGGGCGGTCGGCCGATTGAATCGCCGGCAAATAGGCGTCGGTCACCTCCAGCACGCTGGGCACCGCGGGATGCGGCCCGCCTTCGGGCGCGTGGCTGGCCGCCAGCATGCCGGGCCACTGCATTCCCGCCAGAGCGCTGAGGGCGGTTACGGCGATGGCATGTCGCAGGAGCGGCCGCCGTGGGGAGCTTCCATAAATGAGTTGGGCTAAACCAATGCCCGCGACGACCCAGCCTACGGCGATCCACGAATGCACGAAACGGCTGCGATGTGTCGGGTGCTCAAACGTCAGTACCGCAGCCACGATCAGCACTATCAGCACCACGGCGCCGCCCGGCCGCAATCGCCGCCACGACACGATCGCCACGCCCGCCAGCGCGGCCGCCACGATCAAGCTGCTTTGCCCGATATGATAATCCGCCGCCAGGTGCCGCCAATAATAAGCGATGCCGCTCGAAAGACCGTCGGGAGCTTGCTCTTGCCCGTGATCGCGCAGCAAATACCACAGCAAATACCCTAATCGTTGCGGCCAGAGAAACCACGCGCACAGCGGATAAACGTGCCAGGCGATGAACGGCGCGACGGGCGCGTCAAGCCCGCGCACCCATTGGCGGCCGTGGTTGAGCCACCACGGCAAGACGCGCAGCAACACCAGAATGAACGCGACGTGAACCAGGTTGTAAGGCGCGTCGAACGAAATGCGGCGGCCGGCAATTTGCAGGCTGCCACCGTGTAAATAACAGTAAGCTAACAGTAGTAGCACCGGCGCCAGGACGAATGTCAGCGGTTGGCGGAGTTGCGCGCGGAGCCAGGGCCGGAAGAATCCGCCCTCACCCCGGCCCGGGGCACCCGCTTGCGGGTTCGGAGGGAGAGGGCGTAAAACGCCCTCACCTCGACTCGCGGCGCCCGGCTGCGAGCCCTGCGGAAAAGAGAACAAGGTCGCCGCATATCGCCAGCAGGCGCGGCGGTTGGCGATGCAGGCCGCCACGGCCAACGCCAGCGCCACGAGCAGCCAATAGTTGTACTTCTGGAAGAACAGCAACGTCATGGCGAGGCCGAGCGCGCGGCCACTCGCCGCCGAACGCTCTTGGGCCACGAGCAGGCTGGCGTATAACGCGGCCAGAGTGAAACACGCGCCGAGGCTTTCCAGCATGACGTCGGTGGCGAACGCGCGGTGCGCCGGGCTGGCTAGGATCAACAACGCCGCGGTGAAACCAGCCAGGTTACCGCCACGGGTCACCGCCCGACGCGCCGCCAAAAAGCCAAACACCGCGCTGCCGACCCAACCTGCCAAGTTCGGCAGCACCGCCAGGCGGTAGTCGGGGCCGCCCACGGCCAGCACACTGCCGACCGCGAGCGCATGCAACGGCGCCCAGACTCGGGCGGCGTGAACGTCGCGCAGGAAATGCGGAAGATCGGCGTGCCGGAAGTCGAGGGCAAAGCTCAATCCGAGCAGATAATGGGCATTGCGATCGTGAATGCCCGAAATCCACAAGTGCCGAGCGTCGTCAAGAAAGCGAACATAGGCCAATACGGCCAGCGCGACACCCGCGCCGGCCACGAGCAGCGGCCCCCAAACGGACGACAATCTTTGTTGGAGTGTTGAACGCGAGACGGAGTCCATAGCGATTGGCAAATCACGAGCGATCTGGAGGGTGTGGAGAATTCCCACCATTTGGGCCGGTGTGAGCGGCGGAACTCTAGCGGCAATCGGCCGCTTTGTCAATCGTGGCTCGTAGCCGACTTCGTAAGAAGTCTGGCCGTCGCCGTGGTTCACGGCCAGGCAACGCTGATATACTACAGGCATGTCGCGCACATCATCCAGCCGTTCATTGCCGCGGGCGTCGTTGATCGATCCGGCCTCGCTCATGCGGATTAAAAACCTCGAACTTCGCGCCAAGGTGGTCGTGGAGGGTTTTTTGAGCGGCTCGCATCGCAGCCCGTATCATGGCTTTTCGGTCGAGTTCAGCGAATACCGCCAATACTCCGACGGCGACGACCTGCGTTATCTCGATTGGCGACTGCTGGCGCGCAGCGACCGCTATTACATCAAGCGGTTCGAGGACGAAACGAACCTGCGTTGCCATTTGTTAGTCGATTTAAGCCGTTCGATGAGTTTTGGCACGACGGGCTACAGCAAGGCCGATTATGCCAAGACCGCGGCGGCCACGCTCGCCTACTTCCTTTCAGTGCAACGCGACGCGGTGGGCCTTACGACCTTCGACGACAAGATCGTGGAACACCTGCCGGCCCGATACCGTCCGGGGCACATCCACCGCGTCATGCTGGCGCTGGAGCGTTCGCCGGACGGCTCAGCGACGGATCTCGCCCCGCCGCTGGAACAAATCGCCAAGACCGCTTCCAAACGCGGGCTGGTCGTGCTGCTTTCCGATCTGCTGGCGCCGGTGGACGCGCTGGAAACGCAGTTGGGCTATTTGCGTTCGCGCGGCCACGAGGTCGTGGTGATGCGCGTGCTCGATCCGGCGGAGGTGGAATTTCGCTATGACCAACCGGCCCAGTTTCACGATTTGGAATCGGGGCGCGAGTTGTACGTCGATCCCCAAGCGGCGCGTGCCGAGTACCTGCGGCGCTTCGCCGAACATGCCGAGGCGATCGTGCGCGCCTGCCATCGGCTGGGCATCGATCAGTTCCCGCTCACGACCGACCGCCCGTTGGAGTTGGCCCTGTTCGACTTTCTGCATGCGCGCCTGCGGCGCGGCCGGCAGACGTTGCGCCGGCGCAGGGCGGCCACGCGCGCCAAGGGAGGCGGCTGATGGGGATTTTGACACCGCTTTATTTGGCCGGGCTGGCGGCGCTTTCTCTGCCGCTGGTGCTGCACTTGATTCGCCGCACGCCCCGCGGCCGGCAGATGTTCAGTTCGCTGATGTTTCTGTCGCCGTCGCCGCCGCGATTGACGCGCCGCAGCCGGCTCGATCATTTGCTGCTTTTGACGCTGCGTTTGACGGCGCTGGCCTTGCTGGCGTTCGCTTTCGCCCGGCCGTTCTTGCGCGAAGCGGCGGTCTTGCCGCTCGCTGAGCTGCCCGGTCGGCGCGTGGCCATTCTGCTCGACACCAGCGCCAGCATGCGCCGCGAGGGGCTTTGGGAGCAAGCTGCGGCCAAGATTGAAGAAACGCTCGCCGACCTTGGCCCCGCCGATGACGTGTCGCTGATCACGTTTGACGACCGGCGGCGGACGGTTATCGATTTTTCCGACGATGGCGAATCGCGCGCCGGCAAGGCGGACCTTGTGCGGGGCCAACTTCGCGAGTTAAAACCGTCGTGGCGTGCCACGCGGCTCGGCGAGGCGCTGGCCGCTGTGGCGGCTGAATTGGACACCCAGGCCGACGTGCGGCAAAGTTCCGCCGAACCTCAATTGATTGTCGTAAGCGATTTCGCCCGAGGTTGCCAGACCGAGGCTCTGCAAGCTTTCCGCTGGCCCGAGCGCGTGCCGGCGGTGTTGCACGCCCTCGCATCCAGGGCGGCCTCGAATGCCGGTGTGCGGTTGCTCGTCGATTTGGAAGCGCCAACCGCCGAGCCGCGCGTTCGCGTGACGAATGCCGCCGATTCCGCGGCCGAGCAGTTCTTTGTTCATTGGCGGCGGAGCGAGCGGCAGAACGAGGATTCCGCCGCGCCTGCTATCTACGTTCCGGCCGGACAAAGCCGCGTGGTTCGCCTACCGCGTCCCGAAACGGCCGCGGCCGCCGATCGCATCGCGCTGCGCGGCGATGACGCTGATTTCGACAATACTTTTTACGTCGTGCCGCCGCGGCCGCGCGAACTGACCGTGGCCTGGTTGGGCGGCAATGAAGCCGTCACGGCCGAGTCACCTCGCTATTTTTTTGAACTGGCGGTGGCTGACGATACCCAGCGGAAGATCAACCTGCGGCAGGCCAAAACCGCGGCCGATTTGCGATTGAATGGGGCCGAAGCGCCGGCGATCGTGATGGTTGAATCAGCGCTAGACCAGCCGTTGGCCGACGCCCTCAAGGTCTATGCTGAAGCCGGCGGAATGGTTGTACCGCTGGCGACCGACGAGTTGGCCGCATCCGTCGCCCATCTGCTCGACGACGTGCAGGCCGGAGAACCGACCGTCGCCGCCCAAGACGGCAAGCGTTCGTATCAAATGCTGAGCGATATTGATTTCGCGCATCCGCTGTTCGCCGCCTTGGCGAATCCGCGCTACAGCGACTTCACCAAGATTCACTTTTGGCGTTATCAACCGCTACGGCCGAAACCCGGCGCTTCCACGCGTGTGCTGGCCGGCTTTGACAATGGCGATGCCGCAATCTTAGAGCGTTTGATAGGCCGAGGGCGTTTGGTGGCCTTTACCAGCGGCTGGCAACCCGATGAAAGCCAATTGGCGCTTTCGAGCAAATTCGTGCCGCTTATCCAATCGCTGCTCGACCTGGCGGCCGGCGGTGAGGACCAGTCACCCGCGTTGACGGTCGGCGAACCGCTTTCCCTGCCGCGAGCTTCGCGGAAAAACGCCGTCGTTGAAAAGCCTGATGGCAGCCGAGTGTCGATACCCGCCGATGCCATCACTTTCGCAGATACGGATATGCCCGGAATCTATCGGCTTTATTTGGACGGTGAAGAGCGTTCCTTCGCAGTGAATCTTGCGGCGGCCGAAAGCGATACCGCGCCGCTGGAACTGGATACGCTCGAGCAACTTGGCGTGCGCATGTTTAGCCCGCTCACGCGCGCCCAGCGTGCCGAACAGGCGCGTCAGCAGCGCGACACCGAGTTGGAAAGCCGCCAGCATTTATGGCGTTGGCTGATTGTGGCGGCCATTGGGCTACTGATTTTGGAGACCTGTCTGGCCGGCCGCCCAGCGTAGCCTCAGACCATAGTAGCCCTCACGCTCCGCGTGAGGAAAGCCGGCGGCCAACGGCCGCTGGAATCAGGAGTCAGTAGGTCGCTCCGCGACAAGAAAAAGCGGTAATGAATTACCGCACTCCAAGGCTTGGCTGCATGCCGCGTTTGCGGCGTTGTGTCGCATCGCCAACCTCCAGCGGGCTGGCCTGCCAATCGACGCCCAGCATGACCACGTTCAGCCCGGAACCAATGCCAAGCATCGCCACCCGGTCGCTCGGCGACAGATGCCCTCGCTCGATGCCCAGCGCCGCGGTAACCGGCACCGCCGCCGAACCCGTGTTGCCCAAAAACTCGACGGTGGAAAAGTCGGCTTGCTGGCGCAACCCCAATGTTTCAAACAACAGCCGGCGGTGCGCCACGCCCACCTGATGGCAAAACACTTTGTCAATGTCGTCGACGTCGCAACCCAACTCTTGGCTAAACTGCTCAAACGCCTGCTTGGCCGTGGCCACGCCAGCGTGCAGCAAACGCTCGGAATCCGTGGTCATCCAAGGCCGCATGCCGTCGCCCACCGTTTCATCGCCGCCGCTGTGACAAAGCGCGTGAAATTGCGTGTTGGCGCGAACCGCCGAGGCCCGCAAACGGTTTTGCGTGCGGCTGATTTCCCGATCCGCGAGCACCACGGCCGCACTGGCGGAGCCGATGGTGAGCGAAGCCACCGCCAGTTTAATCTCATGGCGCGTGAGCGTGGTGTCGGCGTTCAGCCGCCGGATGGTGTTTTCCACCAGCGGCCGGCCGCTTTCGGTGCCCACGACCACGCCGGCGCGAATCTGCCCTAGCTCGATCATGTTGGCCACTTGCAACATGCCGTTCAAAACGCCGAGACAGGCGTTCGACAGATCGTACACGACGCAATCCGCCGACAGCCCCAAGCCATGATGCACGCGGCAGGCAGTCGCCGGTTCCAGATGATCGCGACAGACCGAAGCATGAATCAGGCAACCGATTTCACCGCGGTCGATACCCGCCGCCGAGATCGCCTGTTCCGCCGATTGAATGCTGATATCGCCGGGCAAAGTGTCCTCCGGCCAGAACCGCCGCTCGCGGATGCCGGTCATCAGTTCCAAACGCCCTTCCGGCAACCGCAACCGTCGATAGACCGGCGACAAGCGCTCTTCGATTTCGGCCGACGTGACGATTTCGTCGGGCAACGTGTATCCAAAGGCTTCGAGGCAAGCTCGTTTATATTTCATGGGGGCGATTTCGGCGGCGCGAAGTGGTTCGTGACGGTCAATTCAACATAAAGCGAGGGCGGCCGGCCGTAAAGCCATTCGGGTTGACTGGCGAGTTTCCGCTTTGTCTCGCCGCACGCCCCGTATTCCTGGATGTTTGCCAGGCGAAAGAAGGTTCGCACCGGTTATTGGCCGCCAAGTTCCAGCGATACCGAATCCACCACCGTCTTCGCCAGCAGTTTATAGGCGGGGCCGGTCCAGTGGAAACCATCGCCGCGGGCCAAATCGCGTTTGTCAACCAGCAAGGAGTAAAAGTCGTTGATGGGAACCTTCATCTCCTTCATGACGGTCGCCGCGCGGCGGTTGTGGTCGATGATGGTGGGGTTGATCGCAGGATCGAGGTCGGCCGGCTTGCCTTTGACCGTGACCGGAGTGCTGCTGGCCCAGATGAGTTTGGCCTTGGGGAGTTTTTTTCGCAGCACTTCGACGTACGCCTTGGTCAACGGTTCAAACATGCCGGGCTTAATGCGGCCCTCCTGCCAGCCATGCAGGCCCATGTTGAAATGCACTACGTCGTAGGGACCGTTTTCCAGCACTTCGGCCAAGAGCTTATTGACGTGCTCCGACTGGTGATATGGGTTCACCCAGGCGTCGACATAGACTTTGCCATCCAATGCCGCGACAACGTCTTTGAGGTATCCGTTCAGAATGGAATCGCCGATGAGCAACACCCGCGGACGAGTGGTGTCGCTGATTTTCGCCTTGTCGAGCCGCCAGCCCTTGCCGTCGGCATGCAGCCGGGCGTCTGTTTCGATGTCCTCATTCGCCGCCCTAAGCTTCGCGCCGTTGGCTAAAGCGAAAAGACTGGCGACCATGATCAAGACAATAACAAGCGAGTTTCTCATGGCGAATACCGTGCGTCAAAGCGACTTGGGAAGAAAAGCGTCACATCAAACCTTGCGCTTGCGGGCCGCCTTCATCAGTGCCGTCTGGCCTGCGTCCAGGGCCCGGTATAGTTTGTCGAACGTGGCGAGGCTCGGAGACCGCTTGGCCTGTTCAATGCGATTGATGGTCTCGGCACGTACTTCGGCGCGCCGCCCCAGTTCGGCCTGCGACCAGCCCAATGCGGTGCGCGCGCGAATCAGCTTGCGGGCCATCAAGGCCCGCGCCGTCTCAACGGCGGGATAGTTGCCTCTGGCGTCGGCGACCGGCAGTTCCGGCTCGCGCGGGCCGCGCGCCAACTCCAGGAACTCGGCTTCGGGTAAAATCACGAACCTTTCGCCGGCCAGCGTGACCGTCTGAATTGCAGCCATGTCAATCATGTTTTTCTCCGCACCGTTAATCATAAAAACCATCACGGTGACCGATTTTGTTCACCTCGACGTACCATTCGCCGCCAATGCGTTCCGGTTTGAATTGAACGCGGTAATCGCCCGTTCGCATCCGATACTGGCCCGACAGTTTGCCCGACAACGGTTTGGCGCCGCTGACATTGGGCCAAAGCGCGAGACGCGTAAGAATTCTCTGCACGCGCGGTTGAATCACGCCTGGCAGCGCATCAAACTGTTCGCGAGCCTCCTTCGTCAAGGTAACAATGGCCATATCCTAGTATCACCTTACTGACGGTTTAGTCAAGGCTTGACGGCCTTCTATCGAGCAGCACCCAAATTGTTTCCACCAAACTTTTTCTGGGAAATTTCGGCGCTGCATTGCCGCTGCTTTGCCGGCTTGGTCGCCTAAGAGAATGGCTTATGAATTATCTCCCCAATCAGAACAATATCTGGCAAGCATTGTGGCTGGCGGGCTTTATCCGTCTAAACGAGCAGCGCTCGAAGCGGCTGTTGCGACCTTGCGTGAAAAAGATCGGCCGCTGCCGATGGTGCCCGATGACCACCTTGATGCGGTCGAAAAGGCGGTCACCTCCGCGGACGCGGGCGAAGTGCGCGAGCTTACGCCCGCGGATTGGTCACGGCTACGCGATTCGGCGAACAAGGCGGACGATGATTTGCAGATTCTGCGAGTGCTCCATGCGGCGCGCGATCACGATCCGTCGCTATAAAGGTTCCTCCGCGCCCCAGAAATCGGTAGGGAACGCCATCCGTGGCGTTCCGTGAAGCGCCGCTCGACGGCCCATCGGTTTACGACGGAACACCACGGAGAGCGTTCTCAGCAGAGGGTCTTGTTAGGCACTCTAAAAACATTTGAACAATCCTCTTGACAAAACCGTCGCCACGTATACTATAAAACCAGAACTAAGTAACCAAAGATACCTACGAGGTGATTTATGGCTCGGCCGGCGGCAAAAGAGCTTACGGAAAGAGAACTGGAAATCATGCACGTCTTCTGGAGACGCGGCGAGCTGACCGTGGCCGACGTGCAAAAAGTCCTCGCCGAGGGCGGGCTTTCGTTGGCCTACACCACGGTCGCCACGCTGGTTCGCATTCTGTTTGACAAAGGCTTTCTCGAACAAGTGAACGAGGAGCGACCGTTTGTTTTCCGACCGCTGAGGAGTCGCGACGAAGTATCAGGAAAGCTGCTGGCCGACCTGGTCGAGCGCGTTTTTGAAGGATCGCGCGAGCGGCTTCTAGTGCGCTTGCTGGAACAGAAAAAACTTTCCGCCAAAGAACGCGCCGCACTGGAAGAGATCCTGCGCCGCGGAAATCGGGAGACGAAACCATGAACGAGACCGGAACCTTGCTTTTGTGGTGCGTCATCCAGGCCACCGTCAATCTGCTCTTTGGCGCCGCCGTTTATCTTGTCGCCCGGCGTTTCGGGCCGGCCACCGGCGCCTGGGCCGCCGCCTGCGCGCTGGTGGTGCTTTGCGGCGTCACCGTCGCGGCCTTCAGCCCCTGGCCGCGCTGGTGGTCGCCCGGCGAGCAACAACGCGCCGGCGCCGACGCGACAAGCCAATCCAGCTCGCCCGCGGACGCCGGCGAGAATCCGCGAAACGAAGCGTCCATTGGTGCGACCGCGGCGAGAGACGACGGTCTGTCGCTTACGGACTCCTGGCGCATGTTCCGCGACGAATTGCAAGCCGCCGCGACGACCTCGCCCGCCGATGTCGCTCCGCGGCGCTGGCCCAAGTTGATCGCGGCGGCGCTGATCGCCGCCGCGGCGCTGGCCTTGATACGAATCACCGTCGGTCTCTTGGCCCTGGCGCGATACCGTCGGCGATTGCGTCCGATCGACGATCCGAGGTTGGCAGCATTGGCCAGATCCGTGGCGCAAGCGCTCGGTTGCCGCCGCCGGATCGAACTGAGGCAATCGGCAAGCTTGACGACGCCGGCCACGTTGGGCTGGCTGCGGCCGGTCATTGTTTTGCCCGGCGATTGGCAAGCGTGGAGCGAAGCCGAGCGGCGCGTGGTCCTGGCGCACGAAACGGCTCACATCGCGCGGGGCGATTATTTGGCGTGGCTGGCGGCGCAACTGGCCGTGGCCTTGCATGTCTATCATCCGCTGGCGCACTGGCTGGCCGGGCGACTGCGGTTGGAGCAGGAACTGGCGGCCGACGCGTGCGCGGCCGAGGCGTCGGGCGGGCGGGAAAACTACCTCTTCACTCTGGCACAAATGGCGCTGCGCCAAGACGATCGCTCGGTCGCTTGGGCGGCGCGTCCTTTTTTACCCACTCGTGGCACCCTTCTCAGGAGAATTGAAATGCTCAGCGACAACAAACGGTTGCAAAACCGCCCCGTCACACGGCGTCGCGCCGCCGCCCTGGCCGGCATGGCGATCATCATGGCGCTCGCGATCTCCGGCATTCGCGCGCCGATAGGCGGCGACGGCCGCGCGCACGCGGCGCCGCCCGATCAGCCGGCCGCGGCGGCGCCCGCCTCCGCGCCGCTCGACGTCAGCTACGCGCCGCCGCAATCGGTGTTCGTGGCCGCCGTGCGGCCGGCCCACTTGTTGCAACGCGAGGGAATGCAGCCGCTCGTCAAGCTGCTGAACGACGCCCCGAACAGTGCCGAGCGCCGCGCGGGTGTGAGGCTTGAAAACATCGAACAAGTTACCATCGCGATTGCGGCGTTACCGGGGGAGCGAGTTAGTCCCCGACAGGTGACGCTTACGACGTGGCGCGCCACCGACGCGTTCGATTGGATTCCCTACGCGAAGAGTTTGGCGGGCGAGGGCGATCCGATTGAGGTCGATCTGGGAGGTAAAAAGTATTTCAAAGCGGCGCTGCCCGAGTACTTCAAGCCGGCGAATCCCGATGAAGCGCAGCGATTCGCCTTCTACTTGCCTGACGACCGCACGATCGTCACAGGTCCGGAAAACCTGGTGCGACAGGTACTACTTTCGGGCGGACGCTCGAAGGCTGCCTGGGTGAACCAGTGGCAAGCACTCGCCACCGGCGCGGGGGCCGTGATGATCGACATGGCCGCCGTGAATCAGGCGTGGATCACGATCAAACAGCAGGCGCCTCAGGACGTGATAGGGGCGCTCGTTGGGTTCGCGCCATTGTGGGAAAAAGGCCGCCGGTTGTTTTTCACCGCGCAGCTCGATGGTGGTTTAAACCTTTCCGCCCAGGTCGATTGCGACAGCGCCGACGACGCCGTCGCCGTGCGTGAAACCGCCCAAGCGGCGCTCACGTTGGCGCGCAACGCGCTCGAAGAAGTTGGCAAACAAGCCGTCAGGGCGCGTGGTCCCGATGCGGCAATCACATTGCCTTTGAGCGATCTGGCCGTCGAAGCGATCAAGCAAAGCAAGCTGGAGACCAACGGCAAGCAGGTGACGCTGCACGCGCAACTCGATACCGAAACCGCGGTCAGCACGCTTGCCCCCGCCGTCACGGCCGCACGCCGCGCCGCCCAAAGATCGCAGGCAATGAACAACATCAAACAGATCATGATCGCGATGCACAATTTTTATGACGTGAACGGGCACTTTCCGCCGCCGGTCGTGCTTGGTCCCGACGGCAAAACGCCGCATTCATGGCGCGTGGCGATCTTGCCGTATCTTGAGCAGATGGAGCTTCACAAACAGTATAAAATAAACGAACCGTGGGATAGCCCGGACAACAAAAAGGTATTGGCCCAAATGCCCGCGGTCTTTCGCGATCCGGCGGCGGACGCGGCGACGCTGGAGACGAGCTATTTCGCACTCGTGGGTACGGAAACAGCGTTCGGCCCCAAAGGCGGCAATGGAACAAAGTTCCCAGAAATCACCGACGGCACCTCGAACACCATCGCCATTGTCGAAGCCAAACGGGCCGTACCGTGGACGAAGCCCGAAGATATCGACTACGACGCCGGCAAGCCTTTACCGCGCCTTAGCGGCTTGCACGATGGCGGCTTTTTAACCGGCTTTTGCGATGGCTCGGTGCATTTCATCGCCGATACGATTGATCCGCAAATGCTTCGCGCGGTGATTACCAGGGCGGGTGGCGAGCGGATTTCGCTTCCCTAGTGCTTTGTTGCAAGCCGATGATGCGTTGGCAACAGCCGCCGTGTTACCGCTGCGTTGCCGGCTTGGTAGCCTAAGTACATGGCTTACGAACTTTCTCCCCAAACGGAACAATACCTGGCAAGCATTGTGGCCGGCGGGCTTTATCCGTCTGCACATCGCGCGGCCAGGAATGACGCCGCGACATCGGTGGCCGACTCTTGGAGTGCGGTGATTCATCACCGCTTTCCTTTGCGGCTTCAGCCGCCTTTTGCCGCCTCGCGCCTAGCGCTGCCCTGGGAACCGCCGCTGCCACTATCCGTCTTGGTCGAAAAGCAAAGGTCGCTCCGCGACGAAGGAAAGCGGCGATAAATCGCACGCACTCCAAGAAGGCGACAACTAGCCGATCGAGCCCAGCTTCGCCCAAAGCTGATCGAGCCGCTTGCCGGATACGGGCGTCAGCGTGCCGAGTTGCTGGGCAAACAGCGAAACGCGAAACTCCTCCAATAGCCAGCGATAGTGAACCAGACCCGCATCGTGGATGCCCTCGCGCTGGTATTGAGCGGCCAGCTCGCGAAACGCCGCCCAACGCGCGTCGATCTCCGCGAACCACTGCCGGTCGCGTGCGACGTTGCCGGAGGCCAATCGCTCCAACCGCCATTGAATCGCCCGCAAGTAACGCGGGTAACTCTGCAATTGCCGCCACGTCGTGGCCAACAAAAAATCAGGCGGAAAAAGCTCGGCAAGCTGGCTCTCGATATCGGCCACAGCGTAGAGCCACGCCGAACTGGCGACCGCGCGCAATTCGCGCCGCACGGCGGCACCGCTTTCGAGAATCAACGTCGCCAACGGCACCACGTCTTGCACCGCCAGGCCAACACGCTCGCGGCCGGTGGCCAGCATGCGTTCAAACATCGGCTGACTGCGTGGCAGCGGCTGCCCTTCCAAAAAGGCCCGGTCGGCCACCAGTTCCAACAGCCGCGCCTTCCAATACTCGCGGTCGCCCAGATCGTCGCCCAAAGCGGCCAATTCACCCAGGCCCGGCAACCATTCGATATGTGGCTCGATGTCACTCGCGGCCGCCAGCAAGATCAGCCGTCGTAGGCCGCCGCGTGTCTGCAGCAGTGCCGCATCTGGTGTTGAAGCCAACTGCAACGACACGCTCGCGCCCGCGTCGATCAAGGCGGGATAGGCCGCCAGCACTAGTCCGCCGCGACTCACCTCGACGCGTTCGGGTAAATCGCCAAAATCCCAAGTGGTGATGTGCTGGCGGTTGAATCGCGCGTCGTCAATCGCCTGCCAGGTGGGTTGCGCGTCGGCCCAGAGTTGCTTGCGCACACTCGCCAGATCGCGACCAATGGCAAGCTCGCGGCCCGTCGCGTCAACCACGCGAATGCGCATGCGCAACGGATCGGGCACTTGCGACAGGCGAAATGCGTCGGGCGAAATCGTGGCGCCGGCGATACGCGTCAATGATTGCGCCAAAGATGTCAATAAGCAACCATTGGGGTAGCGCAGTTCGCGCAACACCTGCCGGGCGGTATCGGGCACGGGCAC
>DASVGM010000520.1:0-8691 GCA_036379555.1 Pirellulales bacterium
TGGCATTGAGCGAATTGCTGTCGCTGCTGCGCAAGTGGTTGAACGAGGCGGAGCGGAAAACATTGCTTTCCATCAAGGAGTATTCGATCTCGATCCACGAGGAGCGACTAGGAAGCTACGACGCTCCTGCTATGGAAATTACCACGCCCGGCGGGCTTTCCGTTAGCGTTCGGCCGAGGGCGCGGTTCGTGGTGGGAGGGATGGGGCGAGTTGACCTTAGCACCTCCTCGAAGTCCAGAATCCTTGTACGCAAAGATCGGACTACTTGGCAGTTCGCGCGCCTGGTATCCGCCGAGGGACGTTGGTCGTTCGTCGATCTTGATGAGAACTCGTTCTGGCAAACGCTCAACGAGTTAATGCTGTGACAGACAAGTTGCCTGGGAACGGGGGCGAGCATTATTCGATGTGTTGCGAGGTTTTGGCCACCTTCCCTCGCTGTGAAGCATAGCAACGAGTCCAGCGTGGCGAGCTTCCCCGGTTCATTCAATTGTCGCCCGCCGCGACGTAGGGAACCGCCGGTAAAATGTTTCAACACCGACTCACCCGTGCCAAAATAATTTCCGCCGAAGCCTTCGCCATCATCCGTCGAATAAAAGCTGACGTGCGGCCATCCTTCGCAGGCCATCGGCAAGAAGAGCGCGAATGTGCCGTCTCCTTTTTCGATCTTCATTGTTTGGGCGGTGTACGACTTGCTCCGCGCATCGGCGGCGTGCTTGGCGGTGGTATAGGCTGCCAAGGTGGCTGCCTCATGCGAGGCCAGCGTGTACGTGCCTTTGATCCAATAAATATCGCCGGGCGTGAAGGTTTCGGCGGTGCCGCGGACTTCAAGGATGGTGATCTTGTCGCCCTTGAAGAACTTCGTGGCGCCCTGCTCGAATTTCACGGTATAGGGAAACTGCGAGCCCGCGGCCTCCGGTTGCGCGACCACGGGCGGTTTTTCATCCTGCGCCGCCGCCTCACGTCGGGTAAACCGCACGAACGTCGGCAAGACAAACACCGCGATAACGGAGATCAGCAACATCAACCGCGGTGAAACACGCGGCTGGAATTGGCTTTCAAGAATCATTTCAATTCTCTCCTTGAGTGACAACGAACGCAACACCAGCAGCCAAAGCATGTGAGCTAAGGGCGGACTGCGCACCAACCGCGTCAATCCGCCTACAAGCAGCGCGAGAATGAAAGCGGCGACGATGTTTTGCGCCACGATCAGGAAGAAGCCGTTCATGTCCGTCTCTTGTCATTTAGAACGTCTAACAAAACAAGCACATTCCTGGAGGATGGGCCTCCTGGCCCGTCACCATTTACGGTGACGGGCTAGGAAGCCCATCCTCCCGTGACGGCCGTTTTCCGTTTTGTTAGGCCTTCCGAGGATATTTATCGAGCAGCTTGCGGATTTCCGCCGCCTCGTTCTTGCTGAGCCGCTTCTGATCGATCAGCCGCATGATCAACGGCGCGACCGAATGACTCCCCAAGCGCTCGACCAATGTTTCCAGTTCCGCGGCAAGAACGTCGGCGGCCGAGGCGGTGGCTGAGAAAACGTGTACGAAGGAGCCACGGTCTCTGCCGACCAGCCCTTTACGCTCCAGCCGCTGCAAGAAGGAATGCACGGCCGCGAACTCCGATTCCGCCCCCTTGGGATAAACCGCGGCGGTGATGGCTTTGGCCGTCAGCGGCCCGTCCTGCCAGAGCGCCTTCAGCACCGCCAATTCCGCGTCAGTCACTCGTACCGGCTTTTTCTTGGCCACAATTCAACCCTTGGACGACTGTTATAAGCACGCTGCTTATAAACTAGGCATTGTGCCTATATGCGTCAAGTGATCGGAGGGTTGTTTGATGCCACCCGCTCGCCGGGTGGAGATTCACGCTGGCTGTCTACATCAGGCGTTGCCCGCGCCCCTCTTCTCGATTTTGCCCCGCTTGGCCGCCTGCGGCGGCCAAGCGGGGCAAAATCGGCAGCGAAGGGAAAGCCGCGTTTTTAGACAGCCAACGTGAAACTCCCTCGGGCAAGCCGAGGGCATCATGGGGTCCAAACCGGGTTCGGCGAAGCTTAATTGCAAAACCGTGCGAACCCATTGCCGCGGCTCATCTTCCAGCGCAAGTTCAACGATCGAGCCTTACGCCGCCACATAACACATCAGCGTGTGGCCGAGCAGCGTCAGCTTGTCGGCGGCGGGCGAGGGGCCGTCGGCGGCGGGATAAATGTCATCAGGCGTTTCCGCCGCCGTGTTCACGAACAGCCGCCAATGAATGTCGTGGCCCAGACGCGGCAGCGTGAATTCGCGCGGCGCCCAGTCGGCATTCAACAACACCAATACATGCCGCGCCGCTTGCGAACTCGGACCATGCAACGGCCACGCGCCGTACAGACATTGCAAGCTGCGGTCGCCATGCGGCCAACTCGTCGGCCAGCCCTCGGCGCTGTACCAACTTACGTCCGGCAGCGAGCCAGGCGCGCAGGGCATGCCGGCCAAAAAGCTCGCCCGACGCACGGTCGGCTGCCGCTTGCGGAAGGCAATCAAGGAGCGGCAAAAACGGATCAGGTTGGCATTGTCCTTGACCAGATCCCAATCAAACCACGAGGCCGCGTTGTCCTGACACCAAACATTGTTGTTGCCGCGCTGAGTGCGGCGGCACTCATCGCCCGACAACAGCATGGGCACGCCCTGGCTGAGCAGCAAAGTGGCCAAAAAGTTTCTGATCTGCCGGGCGCGAATACGCTCGACCGAAGAGCGCCGCGTCGGCCCTTCGACGCCAAAGTTGCAACTACAGTTGTTGTTTTCGCCGTCGCGGTTGCCCTCGCCATTGGCGGCGTTGTGCTTTTGCTCGTAGCTCACCAGGTCGTTGAGCGTGTAGCCGTCGTGGGCCGTGATAAAGTTGATGCTGTGGTACGGTTGCCGCCCGCTGGGGCCGTACAAATCGCTCGACCCGGCCAGCCGCGTGGCCAAGGCGCCGGTCAGGCCTTCTTCGCCCCGCCAAAAGCGGCGCACGTCGTCGCGGTAGCGGCCGTTCCATTCGGCCCAGCGGTGATTGGAAAACGATCCGACTTGATACGCGCCCGCCGCATCCCATGCCTCGGCGATGATCTTGGTACGCGCCAACAACGGGTCTTCGCCAATCGACTCCACCAACGGCGGGTTGGGAACTAGGTTGCCGTAACGGTCGCGGCTGAGCACCGAAGCCAGGTCAAAGCGAAAACCGTCAATATGATAGTTATGCACCCAATGCCGCAGGCAAAGGAAAATCAACTCGCGGACCACCGGGTGATTGCCGTTCACCGTGTTGCCGCAGCCCGAATAGTTGCAATAATCGCGGCCGCCGTTGGCCAGAATGTAATAAACGCGATTTCCCAGCCCCTTGAAGCTGAGCGTGGGTCCATATTGATTGCCTTCGGCCGTGTGATTGAAGACGACGTCGAGAATCACTTCGATGCCGGCCTGGTGCAACGCCCGCACCATCTCTTTGAACTCGCGCACCTGGGCGCCCGGTTCTTGACTGGCGGCATAGCCGCGGTGCGGGGCGAAAAACGCCAGCGGGTCGTAGCCCCAATAGTTGGCCCGCGGCTCAGGCAGGCCGTGGCAGTTGTTGATCGGAAATTCATGCACCGGCATCAGTTCCACGGCCGTCACGCCGAGCGATTGCAGATACGGTATCTTTTCGATCA
The DNA here is from genome assembly GCA_036379555.1 of Pirellulales bacterium. Lineage (GTDB taxonomy): Bacteria > Planctomycetota > Planctomycetia > Pirellulales > JAICIG01 > DASSFG01. Next base: position 3,662 of record DASVGM010000520.1, read on the forward strand.
CTCCCAGATACGTGCCGGGATACGTCACGCCGCTGGTGTTCGACCGCGTGAAGCCGCGCACGTGCAGCTCGTAGATCACCGTCTCCGAGAGCTTGCGATTGAGCGGGCGGTCGCCGCGCCAATCGAAAGTATCGTCCACCACGACGCACTTGGGCGGGCGAATGACGCCGTCGTCGTCGGGCAAAAAGTCGCCGGCTAAGGCGCGGGCGTAAGGGTCGATGAGGCGAGCTTTGCCGTCAAAGCGATGGCCGCGGTCGGGGTCGAACGGTCCATCGGCCTGAAAATGGTAAAGCTGGCCAGCGCCGATGTGCGGCACGAAGACGCTCCAAATATCGCCCCAGCGATCGAGCTCCGGATGAAAATGCACCACGCGGCTCGGCTCGCGATCGCGCGTGTCGTCGTAGAGCAGCACGCGCATGGCGGTGGCGGAGCGGCCGAAGACGGCGAACTGCACGCCGCCATCGCGTAAAATCGCTCCATACGGCAAAGGCTGAAAGAATTGCCAGCCCGGTACATGCACGTCGTGGCCCGTCAGCGGCCAAACCGACCGTGAAAGGATCGGCGACGCCAAGGGCGCCGAGGGCACGGCCACCACGGGTGAATTGGGCCGAACAACAAGACCCGGCAAACTCAGGGCGCCATCCGGCCCTCCGGAAAAGGCGTCGTGAGAGGGTTGTACCGTCATGCGTGGCTTTCTTTCTTCCTTTTGCCGAAGTGTTATGCGAAACAACTATTCGGCAGTTTGCGGGCGACCGATGAGCGGCGGTAGGTCGCGAACGAATGAGGCGCAATACCGCTAGGAGAGGCGCCACGCGCAGTGTCACCGGAGGCGCAAGAAAGCAACCACCCGCTAACCCGCGTTGCGCGCCGGCCCCGGCGAACGCAGCGACTCTTATTTCCGCGCGTGACGGCGCATCGTGGGGCGGCTCGCCGAGCCGTCTTTTGCAGTCAGACGGGCCGGCGGCCCGCCCCACGGCGAGTTTTCGGATAGACTCTTATTTCCGCGCGTGACGGCGTTGAACCGGCCGCGGCGGGCGCTGAGCCTGCGGCGCGGCGCGGTAACCGTAGCGGATGGCGAACCATTCGGCAAACCGCTCGCGGTCGATTTGACGAGAGTTGCGGTCGTCCAGCAAATGACCGAGTTCGTGAATCAAAATGTTATTCAAATAGAAATTCTTCACGCTCTCTTCCGTCCACACCAGATTCCAATGGCAGGGCGGAAGGTGTTCCCAACGTCCGCCATACATGCGCGCCTCGTTGGCCTGATTCGGCTTGGGAGGTTGGTGGTAGCGTTCCACCAGATCGGTTTCGATCGGGTAGAGATAAATCGCGGCGCCCCACTGCATGCCATAGCAAGGAAAGCCTTGCTTCTTACGGGTCATGCGGCTCAATTGCACCACCTCCAACGTGCGCGTAAACTCCGGCGGCAACTGCGCCAGCCGCCGCCGAATCTCCTGTGGAGTCAGGATATGCCGATACCCGGCGCCGGGTGGTTGCACGATGATACGATAACGGCGGCCGTCTTCGCGCGGTTCGTGCCAGTCTTCGGGCGGTACATAGGGCAACCGCTCGTTCGATTGGCCTCCGCGGGCGCGGTTGCTCAACGGAGCGGCCCAGGTAACCGACCGCCGATAGGCAACGGGCTTGGTGGGGCGCGCGACTCTTCCCCCGGTATTGAGCATTGGCTTGCGACTCATGGGACTCCTCAAAAAGACGGCCGACGCTGATTTTCGCCGGTCTACGGCTGCTGGAGAATTCCAACAGTTCCATACTAGAAAGGTTCCAGGGGAGAAAACAAGTGAACAGCGCAAGTCGTTTATTGTAACCAACTTATAAAAAATGCTTCGGGACGCCAAACGTGACGGCGGTGGCCACATTCGCCGCAACTTCTGACTGGACGCGGGGTTGTGGCACGCCACACGCTTCTCAGCGCCGGCGGAACGATTTTTCTAAAACTACGCCGAATCCGCTTGAGTATTCAGCGACGATCCGAAACCACCCGGAGGATGGCCTTCCCAGGCCATCCAGCCGTCGCTCGCTGGCAACTTGACGTCCTGGGAAGGCCATCATCAGGACAGAAAACTCGCCCCTTGGGTCGCCGGCTTTGGCGAAACCTTACCGAGTTTTAAGCTCCTGGCCGCATTCATTCGTGGAGGGTTTCCCCTTTTACACATTTTTGACAAACTACCGACTGGCCGGTGACACACGCCGCCTTGGCGCTCGGTACAATTCAGCCATCGCCTAGAGTGGGCGAGGGGGGAACTGAACACTGGAGCACTGTACGTGACACCGATCGAAATGATGGAAGAGGAGCAAGACAAAGTCACCCTGCTTGAGGGCCCGGCGCGCCGCCCGCGCCGCAAAAAGAAGAAGCCGGCCAAGGCCAGTCAGCGCTGGGATGCCGTCACCGCCCAACCGTGGCAAAACGGTCTCGATTGGCCGGTGGTGATCTGGATTGTAGTGGTGCATCTCGGTCTGTTGGCCGCGCCGTTTTACTTTACCTGGAAGGCCGTGGCGCTGATGGCCGTGTTGCACTGGCTGACCGGCGGCATCGGCGTGTGCCTGGGTTATCATCGCCATCTGACGCACGGCAGTTTTTCAACCTATCGGCCGGTGCGGCTGGCGCTGGCCACGCTGGGCGGCCTGTCGGGCGAAGGCTCCGCGGTGACCTGGGTGGCCAACCATCGCAAGCACCACGCTTTTAGCGACCAGGAAGGCGATCCGCACTCGCCGCGCGACGGCGGTTTTTGGAGCCATATTCTCTGGTTCATGCCCAACTTCGGCGAGAAATACCACGGCGAGCTTACGCGCCGCTACGCTCCCGACCTGGCCGACGATCACGCCATTCTCTGGCTGCATAAAATGTTTTTGCCCTCGCACATTCTTCTGGGCGTGATGTTGCTCGCCTTTGGCTGGCTGGGCTGGGATCTGTACACCGGCCTGTCGTTTGTGGTGTGGGGCATGTTTGTGCGCTTGGTGGGCGTGTTGCACGTCACCTGGTTCGTGAATTCCGCCAGCCATATTTGGGGCTATCGCAACTACGAGACCACCGACGACAGCCGCAATTTGTGGTGGGTTGGCCTGGTGGCCTATGGCGAGGGCTGGCACAACAACCACCATGCCTTTCAGCGCATGGCCCGGCATGGCCACAAGTGGTGGGAAATCGACGCCACTTACTGGGCGATTCTGGCGCTAGAGAAGGCGGGCTTGGCTTGGGACGTCGTTCACGACGTACCGGCGCGCCGTAAGCGGTTGGCGAAATAAGACTCGATCGGGTTACGCCGTTTTCGCGACATATTTGGTGATTGCTCGCTCAGTTGCGGGTCTCAGCGCACGCCGCTGCGACTCGCGCAACAAGCGGCGTTACAAACTTCGCAAAAGTTAGCTCAGGATGCGGTTCGGCGTAGACGCCTGTTATTCCACTCGTAGCCGTGGTCGTCGAGCCGCCCGACCTGCGTAGTTTCGATGATCCCTTGGAACACAAGGAGGAATACCATGTCTAAGAGGCTATCCGAAAACTCGCCGTGGGGCGGGCCGCCGGCCCGTCTGGAAGCGAAAGACGGCTCGGCGAGCCGCCCCACGTTACACTGCCACGGCAAAATCGGAGTTTTCGGATAGCCTCTAAGAAGCGTGCCTGCCAGAACTTACCGGCCACGGGCCGATGAATCATCCGGACAAAGGGAGCGTTACCAGGGACCACGGACATAATAGACGCCAAATTGATCGGTGCTGCTCGGCCAACGAGGTGTGGGCGAGAAGCCGCGACCCCCGTAATACGCTCCGGGATACTCGCGTGAGAATTGGGCCCAGATGGGGTTGACGACCGTTTGCGCAACGCCCCAATTCCAGTGCGTTTGCAGTTCCGCGGTGGGTGGCACAATCAAGGCCACCGGCTGGCCCCACATGGTGTGGGAGTAGCCGCCGGCCCATTCTTCGCCGCAATGCTTGGCGGCTTGGCGGTTTCCGCAACCATCGCCGCATTGTCCGGCATGATGCCGAATGCCGCAACGGCGGCATTTGACGTAGCCGCCGCATTCATCGCCGCACGGCTCGCCGCATTGGTGTTTCGCGCGCCAGAGGCCAGCGGCGTGGGCCGGCCCGGCGGTACCAAAGGCCGCCGTCAACACGACGGCGAGGCCAATTCCAAAGTGTCGCAAGTTCATGTGTTCCTCAAAAGGTTGAGCGCCATCGGGGTCGGGCTGCTAGGGGGCGAATTGGAGCTGGATTTCCGGATAGCGGTGGGGCACCCAAACATGTCCCTGCAGCGGGCCCGCCCTCCAGGCGACGCGCGTCTTGTTCACCGGCAACCGATTCACGCCATCGTAAGCGGCATACGTGCGGCGGTGGCGGTAAAGATATTCGTTCGGATAGAACGGTTGATAGGTGAAATAGGTGTGGCCGACCAACGGTGGCGTCGGCCGCGGGCACAAGAAAGCCTGGGCCGGCGGGTTGCCGGGCACGTAATAGTTGTAGAACAAATCGGCGGCCTCGGCGCAGAAGCCGGCCAGCGTGACAAGCGCCGCGGCGGCAGCCGGGCAGAGCATGCGTGTGAGCAACCTTGCATAAGCCATGGGAACGACTCCTTTCCAGGCCGTGGCCAAAAACCGGTGTGTAGGCTCAAAAGCCAATTAACTTCTCGGCGAGCGCGCGTGCCGCCAAGCATGCTTTTTGCCTACCGCGGCGCAACCGCGCAGAGAGTCGTTTGCGGCGCGCTCGGAAGAATCCGCACGAACCGCAGGAAGCGTGGCGATGGATCGCCGCCGTCGCTTCTTCCGCGGTCCCGGCCGCCTCTTAGAGGCTATCCGAAAATTCGGATTTCGCCGTGGCAGGGTATCGTGGGGCGGCTCGCCGAGCCGTCTTTCGCTTCCAGACGGGCCGGCGGCCCGCCCCACGGCAAGTTTTCGGATAGCCTCTTAGAGGCTATCCGAAAACTCGGATTTCGCCGTGGCGGCGTATCGTGGGGCGGCTCGCCGAGCCGTCTTTCGCTTCCAGACGGGCCGGCGGCCCGCCCCACGGCAAGTTTTCGGATA
>DASVGM010000521.1:0-3904 GCA_036379555.1 Pirellulales bacterium
CCTGTTCTGTATGAACTCCCCTTCACGGCTGGAAGACATCAAGGACGGCACAAGCCACGTGGCCGCCTTCAACGAAACGACGTTGCGTCTCTACAATGGCGGGTCTGCCAATTGCACCTGGGGTTATCGCGGCTGGGTGAAGACCGGCACCAGTCTTTATGGCATCAGCCCCTACGGAATCAACCAGTGGACGATTCCCATGGCCTGGGCCTCGTGGGCCGGAGCGAACGCGGGCACCTCAGTCGCCGGCCGGCTCGCGAATTGGGGCGGCGCAGGCAGCCTGCACCCCGGCGGCTGCCAATCGGCGTTTGCCGACGGTTCGGTGCATTTTCTCAGCGAAACGACCGACCTGATTACTCTTCAAATGCTCGGTTACATTGCCGACGGCACGACACTGCAAAATTTTTAATGAAATAAGAATGAACATATTTTCAGATATGAAGGCGCGGCCGCGGCGGGCGATCCTGTTGGGTTTAGCCGCCTGTTTGCTGGCCGGTTGCCAAGGCGCGCCGACGCGCGCGCCCAGCCAACCGGCCCAGGTCAAGGGCAAAGTCACCTTGGATGGCCAACCCTTGGCCGATGCCATCGTGACTTTCTTCATGCCTACTGGGGCCGTCTTTTCCGGCGCGACCGACAGCGCAGGCAACTACCAGCTCTGGTCGTCGCTCGGAGGCGAGCAAACTTGCGCGGGCCACTGTAAAGTGACGATCAGCAAGTACGTGTTGCCCGCGGGAACGACGCCTGAGCCGGGTGTTTCGCCGCTGATGCAAGGTGGCAAGCAATTGTTGCCGCCAAAGTATGCCGACGACGAAATGACGCAGCTATCGGCCGATGTTCCGGACCAAGGCGGATCGTTCGACTTCGCGTTGACCGGCTAACGTGTGCGATAGGCCGACTCAATGAGCACGGTTTCCACTGGCAGTTTCTTAAAGTCGTCACTTTCCGCGACTTCAACAGTGGAAATCTTGTCCAGCACGTCCATGCCTTCAACCACTTCGCCGAAGACGCAAAAGCCGTATTCCTCCGGGCTGTCGCCGCGATGATCGAGGTGCGGGTTGTCCTGCAGGTTGACGAAGAATTGCGAGGTGGAACTGTCGATGGCTTCGATCTGCCGGGCCATGGCGATCGTGCCGCGCAGGTTTTTACGGCCGTTCGCCGCCTCGTTGGGAATGGGGTAGCGGCTCGGCCGTTCGACCAGGTCAGACGTGTAGCTTCCACCCAACACCACGTAGCCCGCCTCAACCTGGTGAAAGATGGTCTGGTTATACAGCCCGCTTTCGACGTAATGCAAAAAATTGTTCACCGTCCGCGGCGCCGCTTGAGGATCGAGCTTCACGGTGACGTCGCCCATGGTGGTCTTCAGCACGATCGTGGGAGTATAGGTTTTCGCCGCGGTCGGCGCGGTTTCGCGAGCCTGGCGATCGGTCGCTTGAGCGGCATCGGTCGTCTCGTCGGCACCGGCATCGTCGTGGCCGGCGACCGCATCCGCCGGGTTGGATGCGGAGCGATTGCATCCGGCAAGCCACGGCAGGCTCAGACAGAGCGCAAGGCAAGCGCGTAGTGCGGAACAATGGAAATGCATCAAGGCCTCCGTGCGGGTAAACTCAGGACGCGACACGGCCGGCGATAGACCGAACCACGGAATCTCGCGGCGGGCGCGCGTCGCGACGGGCATCATCCGCGAAGTTGCCATTTGCCGCAAGAGGAACTCATGCCCCGGAAGTGGAGAGGGTGCATGTCAGCTTTTGCGCGAGTTGGCGGGGGGGCAAAAAAGATCAATAGGAGAATTTTGGTCTGGCGGCGTTAAGCTAGGGTAATTGCCGAAACTTGCAAAAGCTGACATGCCCCCAGCCTCGAACGTCTCTGCGGAGAGTCGGTATTGCTGTCAGGGCCTTTGCCGTCGAGCGACACGGCCGGTAAAATCAGCCGTTCGCCAACCCGACCGATCACCTCCGCATAAAAACATGCCGCGTTACAACCCCGCCACCATCGAACCCAAGTGGCAGCGATTCTGGGAAGAGAATAAAACCTTCAAAACGCCCCGCCTGCCGCCCAGCCGCGAGCAAAAGCTATACGTGCTGGACATGTTTCCCTACCCCAGCGGCGACGGGCTGCACGTGGGCCATCCCGAAGGGCAAACCGCCACCGACATCACCTGCCGCTATCAGCGGATGCGCGGCAAGTGCGTGATGCACCCCATGGGTTGGGACGCCTTTGGCTTGCCAGCCGAACAGCACGCCATCAAGACCGGTACGCACCCGCGCATCACCACCGAAAAGAACATCGCCAATTTCCGGCGGCAAGAGAAAATGCTCGGTTTCAGCTACGACTGGGACCGCGAACTGAGCACGACCGACGTTGAGTATCTGCGCTGGACGCAATGGATCTTTTTGCTGCTGTTTAACACATGGTTCGACGAAGAGCGGCAAAAAGGACGCCCCATCGAAGAGTTGCCCATTCCCGCCGACGTGACGGCGGCCGGCGAAGAGGCGGTGCGTCGTTATCAAGACGAGCATCGGCTGGCCTATCAGCTTGAAGCGCCGGTGAATTGGTGCCCGGCGTTGGGAACCGTGCTGGCTAACGAGGAAGTGAAAGACGGGCTAAGCGAGCGCGGCGGACACCCGGTCGTGCGCATGCCGCTGCGGCAATGGATGCTGCGCATCACCGCTTATGCCGACCGCCTGGAAAAGGATCTCGACGCGCTCGATTGGTCGGAAAGCATCAAGGCCCTGCAACGCAACTGGATCGGCCGTAGCACGGGGGCGGACGTCGATTTTTACCTCGGCGGCGAGGCCGATTTTGGGCGCTGGAAAGCGACTCGCGACAACACCGGCTTTCCGCGCAAGCCCGGCGACGACGTGCTGCGCATCTACACCACGCGGCCCGACACGCTCTTCGGGGCCACCTACATGGTCATCGCGCCGGAGCATCCGCTGGTGGAACAGTTGACGAGCGAAAACCAACGCGCGTCGGTGCGGGCGTATTGCGAGCAAGCCGCCCGCAAGAGCGATCTCGACCGCACCGATCTGGCCAAAGAGAAGACCGGCGTGTTCACCGGCGCCCAGGCCGTCAATCCGGTGAACGGCCGGCCGGTGCCGATCTGGGTCGCCGACTACGTACTGATGGGCTACGGAACCGGCGCGATCATGGCGGTGCCGGGCCACGACACGCGCGACTTTGAGTTCGCCGTGGCCCACCAACTGCCGATCAAGGCCGTGGTCGATCCCAGCCGCGACACCGATGAGGGCTCTCAGGCCGACGTGCTGGCCGGCCAAGCGGCGTTCACCGGCGATGGCACGGCCATTAACTCCGGCCCTTACGATGGTCTGGCCACCGCGGCCTTCAAGAAGGTGATCGCCGCCGATCTGGCCGCCGCCGGGGTAGGCCGCGCGGCGGTGAATTATAAACTGCGCGATTGGCTCTTCAGCCGACAGCATTTCTGGGGCGAGCCGTTTCCCATTCTGCATGAACTGGATGAAGCCGGCCAACCGACCGGCCTGCTGCGCGCGGTGCCGCCCGAAGAACTGCCGGTGAACTTGCCCGACATGTCGCACTTTAAGCCGCACGGCCGGCCTGAGCCGCCGCTGGAAGAAGCGCCGCGCGAGTGGCTTTATCCGGTAATCGACGGTCGCCGCTACAAGCGTGAAACGAACACCATGCCGCAGTGGGCCGGAAGCTGCTGGTATTATTTGCGATTTCTCGATCCGCGCAACGATCGGGCGTTTATCGACGCCAAAGTGGAGCGCGCCTGGATGCCGGTGGATCTCTACATTGGCGGCGCCGAGCATGCCGTATTGCACCTGCTCTATTCGCGGTTCTGGCACAAGGTGCTTTACGATTACGGCCTGGTGAGCACGCCGGAGCCGTTTCAAAAGTTGGTTAACCAGGGAATGATTCTGGGCGA
>DASVGM010000522.1:0-14003 GCA_036379555.1 Pirellulales bacterium
GCCTTGTGCCGGTGGAGCGATGATTGAACGCCAGTAGGCGAGACGCGCCCATCCTGGATTCCCCCGCCCGCCATCCGCCGCGAACGCGGCGGATGGCGGGCGCCGCCGCGGGCGCCCTTAGGATGCCCTTTATCGTGCCGCAATGGTCTTTTGTCGCTGTGGACCGGTAAGTCCTATTGACCCCGGCGTAACCGCATTCAACAATTCTCTTATGAGCACCGAGACGAAATCGACGATCGAGGCGGACGACGAGGCTCTTATGGAGCGCGTCTTGCACGGCAAACCGCTCGAACCGGAAACCTATCGGCGCATTCGCGCGGAGGGCGATCGCATTACCGAAGAAATTCGGCGGCGGCACGGTACGATCGAAATCGCGGTTGATCTGATTCGTGCAATCCGCGACGAAGAATGAAATACGTTCTCGACTCATCCGTCGCTCTTAAATGGGTCTTGCCCGAGCCCGACTCGGCCAACGCCATTCGGTTGCGCGCCGCTTCACAGAATGGCGTTCACGAGTTGCTCGCTCCAAGTATTCTCCATGTCGAAGTCGCGCACGCCCTGACAAGAGTCGAGCGGCAGCGGCGCATCGCCGTTTCCGCCGGATGGCCTTTGTGGCGAACGATCATGGTCGATTGCCCGGCCTTAACGGATTCGTATCCGCTGATGCGCCGAGCCTTTGAGCTTTCGTCGCAGGCGCGGATTGGCGTTTACGATTGCCTCTATGTCGCCCTTGCCGAAGCCGAGCAGTGCTCGGTAGCCACCGCCGACGAGCGACTCTTGAAGACGTTTCCGGCGCGGACGATCTCGCTCGCCTCTTTGCCGTGACGCAATCGCCGTCTGCTCTCGGCTCCGACGCCTTTGCCGGCGAGGTGAAGAAGGTCCGCGGGCGAAAGAACCCCTTAAGCGCGGCGGGCTTGCGCAGCCTGCGTGACGAGCACGCCCGCACGATCGAGCCAATCCGTGCGGTCGGAGAGAAGGCCGCTCCGCGACGGGTAAAGGCGGCGATGAATCGCCGCACGCGAAGACCGCCGCGGCCGCTTATGTTTGAATTGCGGCCCTGAAAGGCGCTCTGTTGCCGTACCGCCAGCAGATTGTTAAGCTCAACAAGGAATGAAACATTATCCTGATTTCGAGGCATTTCGCCGCTTGGCGCGCGGCGTGCAGCTTGTGCCGGTGTATCGCCAACTTGCCGGCGATATGCTCACGCCGGTCACCGCGTTTCGCAAACTCGATACCGGAAGTTGCGCGTGCCTGTTTGAGAGCGTCATCGGCGGCGAAAAGGTCGGTCGCTATAGCTTTTTGGCCGGCGATCCCTATCTCTTGATCGAGGCCCGTGACAAGCACGTCACCATCACCGCGCCCCACGACGGCGCGCCGCCGCGGGTGGAAGAATTTGAATCGGCCGATCCGCTGGAAGAGTTGCGGCGGCGCATCGCCGCGCTGCGGGCCTGCACGCTACCGGAACTGCCGCCGTTTTGCGGCGGCGCCGTCGGGTATGCCGGCTACGATACGGTGCGCTACGCCGAGCACTTGCCCAACGCCCCGCACGACGATCGCGGCTTGCCCGATTTGGCCTTCGCCTTTTTTGACCACATGGTCGTCTTCGACAACGTGCGCAAGACGATGATCGTGGTGGCCATGGCGCGCGTCAGCGGCGCTGAATCGGCCCTGGCCGAAGAATACCAGTCGGCCTGTCGCCGGGTCGATCAACTCGTCGCGCGGTTGGACGCCGCCGACATGAAGCTCTGCCTGGCCGATATGGAGCTGGCCGGCAACCCGCGGGTGCCCGTCACGTCGAACTTTGATCGACCGAGTTTTGAGCGAGCCGTGGAAAAATGCCTGGAATACATCCGTGCGGGCGATATTTTTCAGGTGGTCATCAGTCAGCGGCTGCAAACCACGGTTCAAGCCCCTCCGTTTGAAATTTATCGCACGTTACGGGTAGTCAACCCTAGCCCGTTTATGTTCTACTTACGGTTGCCCCAGACGACGCTGGTGGGCAGTTCGCCGGAGATACTGGTGCGCGTGGTCGATGGCAAAATCACGGTACGACCGCTGGCCGGCACGCGGCCGCGCGGCGCCGACGAAGAGCAAGATCGCCAATTCGCCGAGGCGCTGTTGGCCGACCCCAAGGAGCGGGCCGAACACGTGATGCTGGTCGATTTGGGCCGCAACGACGTGGGCCGAGTAGCCCGCTATGGCTCGGTGGAACTGACCGACGTGATGACCATTGAGCGTTACAGTCATGTGATGCACATTACGTCAAACGTCAACGGCCTCCTGGCGGAAGGTTGCGACGCCTTCGACGCCCTGCGCGCCTGCCTGCCGGCCGGAACCGTTTCGGGCGCCCCCAAGGTGCGGGCCATGCAGATTATTGATGAGTTGGAACCACACCGTCGCGGGCCTTATGCCGGCGCGGTGGGCTATTTCGATTTCAGCGGAAACATGGATACTTGTATCGCGTTGCGGACTATAGTATTGCAAGGCGATCAGGCGTTCGTGCAGGCCGGCGCCGGCATTGTGGCGGACAGCGTGCCGGGTGAAGAATATCAAGAAACCTTGAACAAGGCGCGCGGGCTGCTAAAGGCGATTGAAATTACCCAGCGGCGCGCGAGCGAAAGACAAAACGATTTTTTCTCGGAGGAACGATTATGAAAACATCTTATTTAGCCATCATCGCTCTGGCGTTCGCCGGCACACTTGCCGTCGCGGCGCAGCCGGCAGGCAAAAAACAGGGCAACGTGCCACGCTTGAAGATTTCATCCCCCGACGCCGATGAACCGGCGGCCGATGACGATGAAGACGCCGCGGAAACGGCGAAGAAACCGGCGAAAAAGCCGGGCACCGGCTTGAAGCTCTCGACGGGCGAGAAAAAAAAGGCGCCGAACGAGGCGGAGATCGTCAAAAACCTGGGCTTCATGCTGGGCTATGGCGTCGGCAGGCAAATCGCGCAGTTTAACGACCTGGGCGTTCAAGTCGACATCGAAATGGTAATCCAAGCCCTGCGCGACGGCGCCGACGGGAAAGAGTCGGCCTTGGGCGACGAAGAATCGCAGGAGGCCGCGCAGGCCATTCAACAGTACGTGCAAGCAAAATCCGCCGCCAAGAATAAACGCGACGGCGAAAAGTTTCTGGCGGAAAACAAAAAGGAAGAGGGTGTCAAAACCTTGTCCAGCGGATTGCAATACAAAGTCATCAAGACCGGCAAGGGCGAAAAGCCAAAAAAATCCGACACCGTTCGCGTACACTACAAGGGAAGTTTTACCAACGGCACGGAATTTGAAAGCTCCTATCGCATGGGCCAGCCGATTGCCATGTCGGCCGACAAGTTCATTCCTGGCTGGACCGAAGCCTTGCAACTTATGAAAGTCGGTGATAAGTGGAAGCTATTCATACCTTCCGACCTGGCATACGGAGAAAACGGCATGCATGACCGGCAGGGCAATCAACGGATTCCGCCCAATGCCACGCTGGTGTTCGAGATCGAACTGCTCGGCATCGAGAAAGGCGCCAAGGGACCGGTCTTAAAGTGACAATGACGGCAGTTCGCACGCGCTTCGCGCCCAGCCCCACCGGTTATCTGCACATTGGCGGCGTCCGCACGGCGCTGTTCAATTGGCTCTTCAGCCGGCGCCACGGCGGTCAGTTCCTGTTGCGCATTGACGATACCGACCAGCAGCGCAACATCGAGGCGGCGCTGGCCCCCATCCTGCACGGCTTTCGCTGGTTGGGCATCGACTGGGACGAAGGGCCGGACGTGGGCGGGCCATACGGCCCCTATTACCAATCGCAACGCCTCGCGCGCTATCAAGACGCCGCGCGAAAGCTGCTCGCCGGCGGTTGCGCCTACAAAGACTACGCCACCGCCGATGAACTAAAGGCCGAGCGTGAGGCGGCCGAACGTGAAAAGCGGCCGTTTCTCTACAGCCGCCGCTGGATGGCCGAGACCGACGCGCAGGCACGGCACTTTGAGGGCGAGGGCCGGCAGGGCGTGTTGCGGCTCAAAATGCCGCGCGAGGGAAAGGTCGTCATTCAAGACCATGTTCGCGGCAACGTGGAGTTCGATTGGGCGCGCGAGCAAGACCACGTGGTGCAACGCGCCGATGGCACCTGCCTGTATCATCTGGCCAGCGTGGTGGATGATTTCGACTTTCAAATCTCGCACGTCATCCGGGCGGAAGAACACCTCTCGAACACGCCGCGGCAGGTTTACATTGCGCAGTCGCTCGGCTACCCGCTGCCCGAATACGCCCACCTGCCCTACGTGGCGGCGCCGGGCAGCAAGGAAAAGCTCAGCAAACGAAAGCTCGATAAATACCTGAAAAACCGCGACTTCGCCTTGGTGAACGAGCACGGCGGGGCCATCGCCAACGCGCTGGGCCTAGCGACCTCGGCCGAGACGTTCAACCCGGTGATCGTCGATTTTTACGAGCAAGTCGGTTACTTGCCCGACGCGATCGTGAACTATTTGATGCTGCTCGGCTGGTCGCTCGACGACAAAACGGAGTTCTTCAGCCGTCAACAGATGATCGACAGTTTCTCGCTCGAGCGCGTGACGAAATCAGCCGCGAGTTTTGACCCCAAGAAGCTGTGGGCCTTTCAAGACCACTACATGCAGCAACTCACGGTCGACGAAAAAACCGCACAGATGCTGCCGTTTCTGGTTCGCGCCGGGCTTGTTTCTTCCGCCGACGACCAACAAGCCCGCGGCCTCTTGATGCGGATCGTGGCCGCGGCGGGCGATCGCTTGAAGGTCGCCGGCGACATTCTGGCCTACGCCGATTTCTTTTTCCTGCCCGACGACGCGTATCCGTTCGATGCCGAGGCGATGAAAAAACACTTGGGCAAGCCGGAAGCAATGGCGCGGCTGAGCCGCTTTCATCAGCGGTTGGCGCAGCTCGACAACTTCGAGGTGGAAACCTTGGAAGGCACGATGCAAGAGTTCCTGGCCGTCGAGCAGATTAAGATTTCCGAGATAATTCACGCCCTGCGCGTGGCGGTGACGGGCAAAGCGGTCGGCCCCGGCCTCTACGATTGCCTGGCGCTGTTGGGCCGGCAGCGCACGCTGGCGCGGCTCGACCGTGCGCAAGGCTCGAACTGACCTGGGCGATCGTAAAGAGCCTTGCGTGCTCATTCTGCTACTCGAAAAAAATCAACGTGCGTCCCGCCGCCGATTTCGGCAACGGCAACCATCGGCCGATGGCGTACCATCCGGGTCCGGCAATCAACACGGGCATCAACAGCCCGATCAGGGCGAGGTTGTATTCAAAAAGCTTGATGTTGAAGAAAGAAGCCGTTCTTGCCGTGAACCATGCCGATCGCGCCGAGCATGATGACGATCAGCGAGGCGGCGGAGAATCGGCAAAGGAAGCCGACGACCAGGCCCAATCCGCCGAAGAACTCGCCGATGGCCACCGGGTAGGCCAGCGGACCCATCATTTTGACGGTTGCGGCCAGCCCCGGACCATCGAACGCCCCGAACAGTTTCTGCGCTCCGTGGGCGGCGAAAATGACGCCCACCACGACACGCACCGCCAACAGCGAAACATTCACCGCCGCGCGGTCTGGCGACATCGCTCGCTCGTTCGTCATGTCGTTCTCCTCGTCAATCGTCGTGTGCGCGGGCCAAACCCTACCCTTGCATGTCGGGGGTTTCGCGTTTCGATTGCCAAATCGCCCAAGCCAAGCCGAGAGCCGAAATCGCAATCGCGCCCCAGAACAGCCCGTCGTGGCCACGCGCGCCGTCGGGAAAGTGCATCTCGCGCCAGGCGTCGCCCATGCGATGGATCAAGTCGCTATCGTAAGGCAGAATCAGCCCGATAATCAGCAGGCTGACCATGTTCATCACCTTAATCAGCGGGTTAATGGCCGGGCCGGCGGTGTCCTTGAGCGGGTCGCCCACGGTGTCGCCGGTGATGGCGGCTTTGTGCTTCTCGCTCCCCTTGCCGGTGTTGGCCTCCATGTCCTTAGGCTCGTCTTCGACGGTTTTCTTGGCGTTGTCCCACGCGCCGCCGGCATTGGCCATGAACACGGCCAAGAGCTGGCCGGATACGATCATGCCCGCCAAAAAGCCGGCCAAAGCGATCGTCCCCAAACCGAAGCCCACCAGCATCGGCACCAGAATGGCCAACAGTGCCGGGCCAATAAGTTCCTTTTGCGCGGCTGTGGTGCAAATATCCACCACGCGGCCGTAATCGGGCTTCTTCGTTCCTTCCCAAATCTCTTTGTCGCGGAATTGAATGCGGCATTCTTTCACAATCAGAAACGCCGCGCGGCCGACGGCGCGAATGGTCATGGAGCTGAACAGGAACGGCACCGAGCCGCCGATGAGCATACCGATAAACAACTTGGGATCCGAAATCGTCAGCAGCGCGGCCACGGCGGCATAGACGTCGCCGCCGATGATTTCTGATTCGCCGCCGCCGCCCGAACCCACCGAGACGATGAAACTGTTGAACAGCGATACCGCCGCGATCACGGCCGAGCCAATGGCGATGCCCTTGGTAATGGCCTTGGTGGTGTTGCCCACGGCGTCGAGGTCGGCCAGGATTTGCCGGGCTTCTTTATACTGCTTTTCGCCCATGGCCTGGGCGTCGTAGCCCATCTCGCCGATGCCGTTGGCGTTGTCGGCGACCGGCCCGAACACGTCCATCGAGATGGTGTTGCCGGTCAGCGTGAGCATGCCGATGCCGCACATTGCCACCCCGTAGGCGACAAACGTGGCATTCGTTCCGGCGTAGATCAACACGCTGGCGAGAATGGCGCCGGCAATAATGAAGACGGCCGCCACCGTGCTTTCATAGCCCACGGCGAAGCCTTGAATGATGTTGGTGGCGTGGCCGGTGGTGCAGCTTTTGGCCAAGCTGCGCACGGGGGCATACTCCGTGCCGGTGTAGTATTCGGTACACTTGTTGAGAAACACCGCCAGGACAATGCCGATCAAGCAGGTCCATGCCGGCCGCATGTCCAGATCGCTGCTGCCGAAGCTGATCCAACCGGCACGCTCAGTGGCGAGGATAGGCCCTGTATACTGCTCGCCTGCTCCTTCGGGATCTTTCTCGCCGGCCCAGTGCCGAAATTCGTCGGTGGTTTGATAGGATTGCACCCATTTGTCGAAGGCGGCGGAGTCGCTCAACAGCTTTTCGCGATCGACGCCGGCGGCTTTCTCCGGCGTGTAAAATTTGGCGACTGCGGCCTGTTTGAAATCATCCGTCAAACGATAGCCGGGCAACGCCTGCTGATAACGCCGCACGTAATCATCGTCAATACGCAAGTACAACCAGCCGAGCACGATGAAGCCGGCAATGCTGATCATCGAGCCGATGACAAAACCGCGGTTGACGCTTTTCATGGCCTCGGCCGCCGCGCCCTTGTCGCCCGCTCGCACGCTATAGGTGCTGATGATGCTGGCGATGACGCCGATGGCCCGCACCAAGAGCGGGAAGATCACGCCTTTGTGGCCGAAGCTGGCGATGCCCAGAATCATCGCGGCCACGATCGTCACTTCGTAGCTTTCAAAGATGTCGGCGGCCATGCCGGCGCAGTCGCCCACGTTGTCGCCCACGTTGTCGGCGATGGTGGCGGCGTTGCGCGGATCGTCTTCAGGGATGCCGGCTTCGAGCTTGCCGACGAGATCGGCGCCCACGTCGGCCGCTTTGGTGTAAATACCGCCGCCGACACGCATGAACAACGCCAGCAGCGTGCCGCCAAAGCCGAAACCCAGCAAAGCCTCGTAGGCGTGTTCGCCGTACATCAAGAAGATGATCGAACCACCGAGCAGGCCCAGGCCGTCGGTGAGCATGCCGGTGATGGTGCCGGTGCGGTAGCCAAGTTGCAGTGCCTGTCCGAAGCTGGTTTGAGCGGCGGCCGCCACGCGCAGGTTGCCGATGGTCGCCAGTCGCATGCCCACAAAGCCGACGGCGGCCGAGAAGATCGAACCGATGAGAAAGGCGATGGCCCGGCCCAAGGCGATCTTTTGATCGATGCCAGGAGTTTGCATGGCGGCAAAGTAAAGGCCGAAGGTGATGGCGACGATCAGCAGGCCGACCACGCGAAACTGGCGGTAGAGATAGGCGTTGGCCCCTTCACGCACCGCTTGAGCGATTTCCTGCATGCGGGGAGTGCCTTGCGGGGCGTTTTTAACTTGCCCGACCAGCATCAACGCGTAAACGAGGCCGGCGATGGCCACGGCCACGTTGGCCAGCAGCGCGGCCTTTTCATAAGGCGCGTAGCGATCGCTGGTGAGCGGCTCCCAAAGTTGAATGGTTTCGTGTGGTGTTTCCGTGGCGCCGAGTGTGGCGATCGCCTGGTGGCCGCCGATTTGCAACCAGCCGGCGCCGGCCAGGCAACTCAGAGAGAGTATGGTCAACAACACCGCTGAGGCACGTCGCTTATGAATCTGCTGCATGATTACCGCCTTAAACAAGACTCCTGATGGCCCTTTTTTCTTCATCGCTTGCTGAGAATGTTCAGAAAATAGCGGATTGCCGCCGTCTATGCCAGGGGCTTGGGGCATGGTTTTCAAAGAAAGTGGCATCCGCTTGCGGCTGGGTTGGCCGAACTTCCGTTTCGGAGCCAATCGTAGCCCCGGCTTGAGTCGATACCCGCGTGAAGCTGTGGGAAAAAGAAGGCGTGGGTCGACGGTAGGTACTTGTGCAACGCGGTTTTCGACGGAGAATCAGCATCAGCGGTCGCCGCACCATGCTTTGCCACGCTTTTCGACTCTAAGCCGGCCACCCGTGGCGCTGCAATCGCATTTCTGACATGGAGTGCCGCATATCCACGGATGTTCGATTCACTACCGGGAGCCACTGAATGTTACATGCTGATTTACGACGCTGGTGCGCCTGCGGATCTAAGCCGCTCGCATTCCTGTTGCTTGCTTTCACAGGGGTGCTGCTATGCGCGGCGCGTGCGGCGGCGCAAGAGACCGCGAAGGCCGACGAGGCAGGCACTCAGCCGGCGCCCCAAGCTGATCCGGCCGACTTTGGCCTGCTGTTGCCTGACGCCGAGCCAAAGCCAGGCGAAGACCGGTTGGTGCTGGTCAAGTCGCCCAGCGACGAGTTGGTGGTGGCGAAAACGCTCGTCGAGGTCGGCGATCGGCTGGTGGTGATTTTGCCCGATGGCCGGCTGAGCTCCGTCGTCGCCCGTGACGCCACTCCGACCGATCGCAAATATGAGCCGGCCAAGGCCGACGACATGGCCCGATCGCTCATCGAAAAAACGCTGAGCGGTTTTAAGAGCCGAACCACCAAGCACTACCTATACATATACAACGCCAGTGAGACCTTTGTCAAAGCGACGAGCACCATCCTGGAAACGATGTACCCGGCGCTTTTCGCCTATTGCCGGCGGCAGAAGATCGCCGTGCATGATCCAGACGTGCCGTTGGTGGTGATTATGTTTCATACCCAAGATGAATTTGACAAGTTTCACAAAATGCCCGAAGGGGTAGTGGCCTATTACAACGGCGTGACGAACTACGTGGTGATGTACGAGCAATCGAAGCTGCTGGATATGGCGCCCGAGTTGGCCGTGAAGCAATCGATTTCGACCATCGCCCACGAAGGCGTCCACCAGGTGCTGCACAACATCGGCGTGCAGCAGCGGCTTTCCAACTGGCCGATGTGGATCAGCGAGGGGCTGCCTGAGTATTTCGCTCCCACCTCGGTGGGTCGCGGTGTGCGTTGGAAGGGCGTCGGCAAACCGAACGACCTGCGGATGAAAGAACTTGAAGCGTTTTTCAAAAACGGCGATCCGCGAGAGGAACTGACCGCTCCTACGATCGAAGCCGACCGGCTGAACTCAAAAGGCTACGCCTCCGCCTGGGCCCTGACGCATTTCTTGGCCGAGCGGCGGCGAACTCCGTTCCTCGCCCTCTTGAAAGAGGTCAGCCAACGCGCGCCGCTGGTCGACTTCGGTGAATCGCAGAATGCCGAGTTGTTTCGCAAGCATTTGGGCGACGAGTTCGCCGCCCTCGACAGCCAAATCGCCAAGCACCTGCAAAAGCTGCCTTATGAAGACCCGATCGCCAATCAAACGCACTACGTGGTGATGATGCAAGCGGGCATTTTGCGCGGGTATATGATCACCACGTCGCCCAAGAGCGTCAAAGACTGGCAGCGCGAGCAAACGGCTCAGCAGCCGGGATCCGTCTTCGTTGTGCAGGCGTACCCCAGTGCGCAAGCGGCCGAGTTGTTCGCTAAATCGTGGTTGGGAAAATAAGTGTGCCGATGGCTGCCGGCGGGATGCGAACGATAGCGCATGGCCGCGAACTTTTAGCTCAGCTCAAGTGCCGGCGCACGTCGTCTGCCGTTTTTGCCTTCTTGATTATCTTGACCAAGCCGCGCAACTCGGCAACATCGCCGATTTGACGTACTCGTGGCATCAGCTTACGGCCTAGCTGACCGAACTTCGTGTCGAGAGCCAGCGCAATCCCCTCGCGCAGCCCTTCGGCACGCCCTTCTTGACGCCCTTCTTGACGCCCTTCTTGACGCCCCTCTTGACGCCCTTCTTGACGCCCCTCGGCACGTCCCCGCTCTAAACCGCTGCGCTCGATACTCGATAAATACGGCATGCTCTTCTCCTTCTCGTACTGAAAAATCTCGTCGCGAAACTGCTCCTCCAAATCATCGGGTAAAACCAGCATCCAGTCCACCACCACCGCGAACGGATTTTTGTTTTGTTCCAGTGACTCCAAAGCAGGGCTGTAATCCAGCAGCTTCGCAAACAGAAAGTTGTTTTCCGTGCGCGCACCCCAATGACCATAGCCGAAACCAACCGGCCGCCAGTCAACCCGCTCGTCACAGAGCACCGCCAAGCTGACGACCTCCCGATTATACAGCATGTAGGCCGACGCGTTGTAGCGAAACATCCGTTGCGAGAAGTCTGTCTCGTAATCGCCCTGAATTTCGACGTGAATCAACAGCCAGTACTCGTTACCCTCCTTGAGCCAGACTTTGAAGAGCATGTCGGCGATTTGTTTGCCCACCTGGGCGCGACGGGCAATCCGCTGAAATTCCTTGTCGAGCGAATCGTAGCCGCGGTTCCAGTCGATGTCCGCGTGAATCTGCGGGAAAAAGAAGGCGAGGAACGACGGAAGGTACTTGTGCAGCGCGGCTTTCCACGGAGAATCATAATCAGCGGTCGCCGTGCCACGTTTTGTCATACGTTTCGACTATAACGCGGCCGCCTGCGGCGTTGCAACCGCTTTTCACTTCGTAGCGATGACTCACTTGGCTTCAGCAGAAAGCTGGTCCGATTTAAGCGCGTCGACCTGGCGGCAGGTGAGTTCGACGATCCGGCCGCCCTCGGCAGTGGATCTCGTTTTGAGGCGAATTGTTTCGCCGAGCTTGACAGTGCGATCAAAGTAGTATTCGGTGGCGTCGCGCTGTACGAGTTTCTCCGACGGCGGATTGGTGAACTTGGAAACCTCCAGCATTCCTGAGACACGCACTTTGTCGCCATTGAGTTTCTTGACGGTCGCCTTCAGCAACGTGCCGTCACGGATCGTTTCGTCCGCGAACTTGGTTTGGCCGCCCACATGAAAAACAGCGGGGCGATCCGCGATGGTGACGATGCTTGGCTCGGCATTGATTTTTTCACCGCCATTTGGGTTTTCGGCCTCATCCTTCACGCATAAGCGGAGAAGGTATGCCGCCGGTTTGCCCGAGGAGGTATCTGCGGCGTTGGCTGAACAAAAAAGGCCGTAAACGACGAAAAACGCTACGATGCGGCGCATATTGCCATCCTTTTGCTTGATGAGATTTAGGCCGCTACGATACAGACGATGACCAGCGGCAACAATGCAGGTTTTGCGTGCGATTTCCGCACCCGCTAATCATATCCCACCCGAAATGGCTGGTTGACGGCAAAGATTTTTTCCTCCGACCATTGGCGTGGCCGAATTGGCGGCTATAGTAAATGGCAACTGCGAGGACCGCATAGGATGCTTATGCAAAGCACAAACGCGATTGACCCTGCTATCCAAGAAAAAATCGGGCAGCTCTTTTCGCGAGCCTGGCGCCGCGTGCAACAACGCACCGGCCGCTCGTGGGAAAAGAAACGCTCTCGTTGGCTCGAGTTGCTCGGCGCCGATGGAGCCGAAGTGTCGTCAAACCAGTTGCGCGTGGCCTTGAACAACCTGGTTTCGTTCGCGCAACTACCCCCCGCCGACACCACGCTGATGCGTGCGGCGATTCACGAAGATTATCTCACCATGCAGCGGCTTGCCGTCGATTCGCTCCAGCAGCACTGACCGGGACGATTCGGCACGGCTTGGCTGCGCGGCTTCAGCCGCTCTTCTTGCGGCTGCGCGCCTAAATAACCTTGCGTGATGGTGGGAAAGGGAGGATGGGCTTCCTAGTACAGCAACTCATAATTGTCATGCCACCAAAGCCGGAGTCGCCACAGCTTCACGCCGGCTTACCCATTTTTGCCTCCAAGTAGCGGGGAGCTTATCGGTTGATTTCGCAACGCGCTGGTCTCCTTTAAGCGCCCACTGACAGAACTGAAACGGCTGCGCGAACGTCTTGGCGAGTCGGGCGCGTAGCGGTTCTCGATGTTCCTCGTGCGTGTAATTACGCGGAAGCCGTTTTCTCAACTTTGAGGAAAATCGTGGCCTGCTGTCCGGCAATGTCAATAACCGCAGGCTGCAGGTCAGCCGGTCGCGAACGCTGAATCCTCACCGCCAAGGTCTCCGACTGGATGTAATCCTCAAAGTCGTCGATGGCCCGCAGGATGTCGGGAGCCTCGGTAACAATGGCCAGCATAATCCGATCGGTGAAGTCGCAACCTGTTTCTTTGCGCAGGTTTTGAATGCTGTGAACCAGTTCCCTGGCGATCCCTTCAGTAATTAACTGCTCCGTCAACTCGGTGGAAACGACCACCACCGCCCGCGAACCTTGCGCCGCCGCCCAGCCGGGCTTGGCTTGCAGACGCACCTGAATGTCGCTCGCGTCGAGCACGACCGGGCCAGCGGCCAATTCGAGCGTCACCTTGCCCTCCGCTTCCAACCGAGCAAGCAACGCCGCGGCGTCCGCCGAGGCAAGCGCCTGCTTCAAGGCCGGCAGCCGCTTGCCTAGCCGCGGTCCCAATCGTTTCAAGTCGGGCAACACCGTATACGTAATGTATTGATCCGCGCGTGGAATAAACTCCACTGTCTTCACGTTGAGCTCTTCGCGGATCAGACTGGTATGTCCTTCCAGCCAGGCCTGGTGTTGCGGATGAACGAGCACAATCTCCACCTTGGCCAGCGGCTGCCGCACTTTGAGCTTGGCGCCCATCCGCGCACTGCGGCCCAGCGAGACAATCTCGCGCACCAGTTCCATCTGCTCCGAAAGCGGTTGATCGACCAAGGCCGGGTCGCCGCTCGGATAATCACACAGATGAACGCTCTCCAAAGCGCGGCCCACCGTCGCCGCCACCGCCAGGTTCTGCCAGAGCGTTTCGGCCAGAAAGGGGACAAAAGGCGCCACGAGCTTCGCCGTCGTGAGCAGGCACTCGTAGAGCGTCCAATAGGCGTCGAGCTTGTCGGCCGATTCCTCGCCGCTCCAAAAACGATCGCGGCTGCGGCGCACGTACCAGTTGCTCAAGGCATCGACAAAAGCCGTGATGCGGCCGCACGCGGCGAAGTTGTCATAGGCGTCCATGCGCTCGGTAACCGCCTGCGCCGTGGAAGCCAACTCACTGAGCACCCAACGGTCAAGCTCGCTCCGCGCCGAAATCACTCGATAGCCGCGGCCCTTCGCCAGCACTGCCGCATCGAGCTGGCCCACGTCGCCCACCAGCGACTGGCCCGGATCGAATTTGTCGATGTTGGCGTAGATCACGAAGAAGCTGTAGACGTTCCACAACCGCAGCAAGAATTCGGGAATGCTGTCTTTGATGGATTGTTCGCTGTAATTGATCGAGTTCCAAGGCGGTTGGTTCGCGAAGAAATACCAGCGCAGGGCGTCGGCCCCATAACGGTCAAAGATATCTTGCGGCTCGCGGTAGTTTCTCCG
>DASVGM010000523.1:0-15282 GCA_036379555.1 Pirellulales bacterium
CGTTACATCAATGCCGCCATCGCGGCTTGGCCAAGGGAAATGCCGCCGTCGTTTACTGGCACCGCGCTGTTGGTCAGCGTCTGAATGTCGGGCAATTGCAAAAGCCGCTCACGCAACCGCTCCCATAATAAATTGTTTTGAAACACGCCGCCCGAAAAAGCAATCCGGTTTAGCCCAGTCCGCCGACAAATCGCCACAGCCCGTTCGATGGTCGCATCGGCCAATGCGGCGTGAAACGCGTTGGCGATTTCGCACGGATCGCGGCCTGCCAAGCGATCGGCCACAATCTGGCTCAAGAGCGGCCGCCAATCGAGATCGGCAAACATGTAGGCCGCTTGCGGCGCGGCGCGCCTGGCCTGATCTTCCAGCCAAATCGCGGCCTGCCCTTCAAAGCTGGTCTCTCGCGTGAAGCCGACCAGCGCCGCCGCCGCGTCAAACAACCGGCCGATCGAAGTCGATTGATGACATCGCACATTCTTGGCGACCAACGCCCGCGCGGCTTTGAAGCGGTCGGGAAAGGAAAACGGCCGCGCCGTCATGTCGGGCAGGCCGTCCAATTGCGCCACATAACCGGCGACCGCTTGCGCCGGAAACCGCGCCGCCGCGTCTCCGCCGGGTAGCATCACCGGTCGCAGCCACGCACGGCGCTCAAAGCCGCCGCGCACGCCTCCTACAAGAAACTCACCTCCCCAAATCGCCCCATCTTTGCCAAAGCCTGCGCCATCGAACGCGACCCCCACCACGGATTCTTCAAGCAAACCGTGCTCGGCCAACACGCTGGCAATGTGTGCCTCGTGGTGCTGCACCGCCCTGCGCCGCTCGGCCGGCCATGCCGTCGCGAACCGCGTGGAGAAAAACTCCGGGTGCATGTCATGCGCCACGGTGAGTTCGCCTTCGTCCACACCATACATTGAAAGCAAGTCTCGCACGGTCGTCTCGAACGAAAGATTTGTTTCCTGCTCGTCGAGGTCGCCCAAATGCTGGCTGGTAAGCGCCTGCCCGGCGACGACCAACGTCACCGCGTTTTTTAGGTCGGCTCCCAAGGCAAGAATCGGCCGCTCGGCCGGCAACCGGCAAACCGCCGCGGGCGCATAGCCTCGGGCGCGCCGCACCAGCAGCGGCCGGCCGTCGCGCACGGCCACCACCGAGTCGTCAACGCGTCGCGCGATCGGCCGCTCGCCGACGAGAAAGGCATCGGCAATACCCGTCAGCCGGCTTTGAGCGTCGTCGTCGCGGAAGGCGATCGGTTCGCTTGATCGGTTGGCGCTGGTGAGCACCAGCAGGTCCGGCGCGCCGGCTGCGAAGAGCAGCTCATGCAGTGGCGCGTAAGGAAGCATGACACCCAACGAGGAGTTATCAGGCGCGACGAGCGGCCAGGGCTCTTTGGCCGGCGCCAAGACGATCGGGCGAGCGCGATCGACCAGCAGCCGTTCGTGTTCGGCCGATAGGTTGGCGACGCGCCTCGCGGCGTCGAGATTTTGAGCCAGCAATGCGAACGGTTTTTCCTTGCGGAACTTACGCTCGCGCAGGGCGATCAGCGCGCCGCGATTGCCCGCGTCGCAAGCCAGATGATAGCCGCCGACTCCCTTGATGGCGAGAATGGCGCCGGCGCGCAGCTTTTCCGCCGCGGCGCGCACCGCGGCGCAACTGTCATTGAGGCGACCGCTTCCTTCAATCAAGCGGTAACCGGGCCCGCACTTCTCGCAGGCCGTGGGCTGGGCGTGGTAGCGGCGGTCGAGCGGATTATTATATTCTTCGCGGCAGCACGGGCAAAGTTGCCAGGCGACCATCGTGGTGTTTGCCCGGTCATAGGGCAGCCGGTGAATGATGGAATAGCGCGGCCCGCAGTTGGTGCAATTAATGTATGGGTAGCGATATCGCCGATTCGTCGGGTCGTTCAGTTCGCGCAGGCAATCCGCGCAAACGGCCAGGTCGGGCGCGATGCGAACCGTCGGCGCGCTCGCGCGGCGGCTCTCGCGAATGTGAAACGCCGCATGATTCAGCGGGGCGACCTCGCGAACGACGAAATCGGTGATGGTAGCCGTGGGAGGAGGGTCGGCGCGCAGCGCTTCAACGAAGGCGGCCACGTCGGCGGCGGCGCCTTCGGCATGTACTTCCACGCCTGCGACTTCATTGAGCACCCAGCCGCGTACATGATGCCGTTGAGCCGCTCGGTAGACAAACGGCCG
Organism: Pirellulales bacterium; assembly: GCA_036379555.1. GTDB lineage: Bacteria > Planctomycetota > Planctomycetia > Pirellulales > JAICIG01 > DASSFG01. The sequence continues at coordinate 2,190 of DASVGM010000523.1, forward strand.
AAAGCCCACGCCTTGAACGACGCCTCGAATCGTGATCTGGCAAGCCGCGCGCGGCGTCGAAGGTTCTCGCGACATGGCAATGTTATACCGCACGTTTTCCGAGTCCCGGCCGGAAGGTTTTGTCGTGGTTTTGAACGGTCATAAGAGGGTTGTGCGGGGTCAACAGATTCGCGGCAGAGGAGCGCCCAGCGGCTCAGCAAGCGCCTGATAGCGGTCCAAAGCGCGCTTGACCAGCACGGCGGCGCGCTCGGCGGAGATGGCGGCGCCAATGGCCGCCGCCGCGGAAGTCTCGCGGAGTTGCGACAGCGCGGCCAGCGCTTTCTCGCTCTCGCCCTGAGCGACGGCCACGAGCATCGTCCCCTCGTTGGCCACGTGCAACGGGTCAAGCCCCAAAAGCTCACAAGCGCCACGTACTTCGGGCGACACGGGAATCCGGCGATCTTCGATGGTCAGAGTGTAACCGCAGGCCGCCGCCCACTCGTGCAAGACCGCGGCCACGCCGCCGCGCGTGGCGTCGCGCAGGGCCCGCACCTGAACACCGGCCTGGCGCAGCGCGCCAACGGCCGCCAGAAGCGGGCCGCAGTCGCTCCGCGGCGGCGGTTCCAGGTCCAATTGTTCCCGCGCCGCCAGTACGGCGATGCCATGCCGCCCGATGGGGCCGCTGACGATCAATTCGTCGCCCGGTACGATGGCCGCCGGCCCCGGCGGAACCGGCTCGATCAACTCTCCGATGCCGCTCGTTTGCACAAACATGCCGTCGGCCGCGCCGCGCGGCACGACCTTCGTGTCGCCCGTCACGATCGCCACGCCGACTCGCGCCGCTGCCGCCGCGATGCTCTCCAATACCGCGTCGAAAGTCGCCAGCGGCAAGCCTTCTTCAAGAATGAATGACAGGCTAAGCCAGCGCGGCTGAGCGCCCGCGACCGCCAGATCGTTTACGGCGCCAAAGACGGCCATCGCTCCGATGTCGCCGCCCGGAAAGAACAGCGGTGAAACCACGAAACTGTCGGCCGTGAAGGCCAAGCCCTGCTCCGAGCGGGGCAACATCGCCGCATCGCCCAAAGGCGCCAGCAAGCCATTGGTCAGACGGGGTAAAATCCGCTCTTGGATCAGCCGCCGCGTCAGCCGTCCCCCTTCGCCATGAGCGAGCGTGATGCGGTCGGAGTCAGCGTAGTCGGTCGTGGGGCAGGCGAGTTGCATGTGGCAAACAGTGGCGAATGGACAAGGTGGAAATCAGACGTTCTCGCGGTAATGAAAATACGCGGCGCAGGCCCCTTCGGAGGAGACCATCGGCGCGCCAAGCGGCGTGTCGGGCGCGCAGCGCGTGCCGAAGCTGGGGCAATCGGTCGGCTTGAGGCGCCCGGCCAAGACATCGCCGGCGCGGCAGTCGGCATTTTCAACGGCCGCCAGTTCCCGCGAGGCAAAGCGGCGCTCGGCGTCGTATCGCCGCCAAGACTCGCGCAAGCGCAGTCCCCCGCTCGTGACCACGCCCATGCCGCGCCAGGCCCGATCGCAAACTTCGTAGACCTCGTCCACGACATCGCGCGCCGCGGTGTTTCCTTCCGGCCGGACGCTCCGCACATAGCGGTTTTCAGTCCGCGCTTCACCGGCCTCCAATTGCCGCACGCAGGCCAACACGCCTTCCAACAAGTCAACCGGCTCGAAGCCCGTCACCACGACGGGCAGGTGAAAACGGCGGCAAAAATCGTCGTAAGATTCATATCCCATGACGGTGCAGACGTGGCCCGCGGCGAGAAAGGCGTGAACGCGAAAATCCGGCGAACACGCCAACATTTCCATCGCCGGTTGCACGCGAACATGCGCCACTAAAAGCGTGAAGTTATCGAGGCCCCATCGCTCGGCCTGGCGCACCGCCAACGCGGTGGCAGGCGCCGTTGTCTCGAAGCCGACGGCGAAAAACACCACCTGGCGCCGCGGGTTGGCGCGCGCAAGCTCCACCGCGTCGAGCGGTGAATAAACCGGCCGCACATGGCCGCCTTGCGCACGCGCGTCGCTCAAGGCGCCTCGGCTGCCGGGCACGCGCAGCATGTCGCCAAAACTCGTCAGCAGGCAGTCGCCCCTCAGCGAGATCTCCCGCGCCAGGTCAATCGCTTCCAACGGCGTGACACACACCGGGCAGCCCGGCCCGTGGATCAACTCAACCGCTCCCGCCAACTCCGCGTCGATGCCGTGCCGCAGCAGACTATGCGTTTGCCCTCCACAGACTTCCATTAACGTCCAGGTGCGCGAGGCCGCCTGGCGAATTTGCGCCACAAGCGCTCGCGCCGCCGCCGGATCGCGAAATTCATCGAGGTATTTCATCTTCGCTCATCCATCTGGCTTGTCTACTTCCCACGCCTCGTAGCCGCTCATTCGCGCCAGTTCGGCCAGCAGCCGTGTCGCCTCGGCAACGTCGAGGCGGCCGATCGCCACGCCTGCGTGAACGATCACGTAATCGCCTACTTCCGCCTCGGTAACGCACGCCATGTGGCACGGGCGACGGATGCCGTCGAACTCAACCTCCGCGCGCGCGAAGATCGGATCGCGATCGATCCAGCGCGTCACTCGACCCGGAACCGCTAAACACATGAGTTCCGCGCGAGCAACTTGCGCCGCTCGCCCTCCAGGTATTCACACCAGGCAGCGACGCCGGCGCCGTCCAGGGCGCTGAGCGGCAGCACGGCCAGGCCGGGCTGAATGGCGCGGGCGTCGGCCGTGGCGGCCGCGACCGAAAACGGCACGTAAGGCAACAGATCGAGCTTGCTCATCACCAATGCCTGACTCGTCCGAAACGCCTTGGGATATTTGCCGGGTTTGTCGTCTCCCTCGGTGCTGCTCAAGAGAATCACGCGCAGGTGCTCGCCCAAGTCGTGCGACGCCGGACAAACGAGGTTGCCCACGTTTTCGATCATGAGGAACTCGCCGCTGAAATCGGCGAGCGATCGCCAGGCGCGCGCGACCAGCGGCAATTCCAGATGGCAAGCGCCTCCGGTCGTCATCTGCACGACGGGCACGAACGGCGCCAGCCGTTGCGCGTCGCGGTCTGTGGCCAGGTCTCCCACCAGCACCGCCATGCTCGGCCGCCGCTCCGGCTCGCGCGCGGACCAATGCCGCGCGGTCGCGGCCAAAAGGCTCGTCTTGCCGGCGCCCGGCGACGAAAGAAGATTGACGACCAGCGTACCGCGGCGCGCCATCGCGCCGCGGAATTCGTCGGCATCGGCTCGCGCCTCCGCCAGCACGTCGCGATGAACGGTAATCACTTGACTTGTCATACTCGATCCAACGCCGGTTCTTCACGCCGTAGCGTAACACTCTCCAGCACAAAACCATCTCCCGCCGTAACGGCAATCTCGGCGGAATCGCACGCCGGACAACGAAATTGAAAGCGGATGATTTCAAACTCGCTGTCGCAAACCGCGCAGCGCGCCGTGAGCGGCACTTCTTCAATCACCAGACGCGATTCCGCGGCGGCCGTCGCTGGCGAGAGCGTCTGAAAAGCGCTCTCAACGAACAATGGCTCGACGTTCGACAGCGGCCCCAACCGCACACGGACTTCGTCCACCCGGCTTGCGCCGTGCTGTGCCGCCAAACGCTCGACTTGTCTTAAAAGGGCTTGAACCAGCGAGTGTTCGTGCATAGTTTACACGTTCGATGAGGGCGTCTCCGGCTTTTGACCGTCCGCATGAATCAGAGCGACAATGGTCTCAGCAGCGCGGCTCACCGCCTCTTCAAACACCGCGAGAAACGGTTGGCCGTGTCGATCATCATCTCCTTCCACACCCACAATCATGACATTGTCCGGTAGACGATGCAACTGCTCGGCGAGCGCCAGCACCGTGGCAAGATCGAGATCGTGGCTGCTCGATCCGTGCAACATCCGCAGGGGCGCGTCGGGCCAACGCCAAACATGGACGTCGCCGCGTGCGCTGATGTTTTGGCACGCATCGCAAACGATCAAACGGGCAACGCCGTCAAGGCAATCGAGAAGCCGGTCGGGCGAGCTTGCCGCGCGGATGAGTACGCGGTCGTCGGCAAGAATCTCCGTCAAACGCTCGGCCACGCGCCAGCCCATTTGGTCGTCGCCGTGCGCGCTGCCCAGCGCGAACACCAGCGTCTTGCCCCCTGACTCAGCGCGTTCGCCGTTTTGCGTCGACATGCTTTCGTCATTCATGTGCGCTCAAGCGTCAGTCGCAGAAAGTGAGTCGAGCAACTGATGCAGGGATCGTAATTGCGCACCAGATGGGCGCACGATGCGCCGATGGCGTCGTCATCGCGGTCGAGCACATGGGGCAACCAATGGCGCAGGTCGTCTTCGATCTGCGCCTGGTTTTGCGAAGTGGGCGGCACGATGCGAATCTCGCTCAACAGCCCGTCGTCGCCGAAATCATAGCGATGGTAGAGCAGGCCCCGCGGGGCTTCGGTCGCCGCGCAGCCCGTGCCCGAGCGACGCTCGTAGGCCGCACGCGGCGGATGGGGCGGTTGATAGGTCTTGAGAATCTCCAAGGCTTCTTCGTAGGCCTGAACCACTTCCAGTCCGCGGGCCACAATGCCATGAAACGAATTCGACGAGGGCCAGGCGATGGGCACTTCGTCGGCCAATCGCCGCGCGGCCGGTAGGAGCCGGTCGAGATTGAGATTGACCCGCGCCAAAGGCCCCAACAAATACGGCGCGCCGTCGGCCACTCGCAGGCATTGCAACGCCGTGCTGTGCGGCACCTGCCGCTCCGCGTAATGCCGCTCAAAATCGGCCACGGCGATCGTCTGGCCGCGGTTGTCGGCGATTTGGCCTTCGTTCATGGGGTATTCATCGGGATGGACCAGCGCGGCCATCGTATAGGGCCGCTCGAACGCCGGAAAGTCGAAACCCGCCACCCAGCGAACCGTCTCAATCGCCGCTTGCAGGCCCCACTCGAAGTCGGGAATCAGCGCCGCCAGTTCCTCGCGCCGCGGCGCCCGGTAAAACCCTCCCAGACAGACGTTGACCGGATGGATCGCCCGGCCGCCCAACACCTCCAGCAACTGGTTGCCATGCTTCTTCAGTCGCAGGCCGCGTTTGACTTCGTCGGGCCAATCGCGGGCCATCGCGATGCCACTTTCAAAACCGAGAAAGTCCGGCGCATGCAGCAGATAAATATGCAGCGCATGGCTCTCAATCCATTCGCCGCAATACAACAGCCGCCGCAAGCGGCGAATTTCGGGCGAAACGCGCACGCCCAAGGCCGACTCGATCGCATGCACGCCGCTCATCTGATAGGCGACCGGGCAAATGCCGCAGATGCGGGCGACCATATCGGGCACGTCTTCGATGGCCCGGCCGCGCAAAAACGCCTCGAACAGTCGCGGCGGCTCGAAAATGGTCAACCGCACGTCTTCAACACGGTTGTCACGCAGGCGAACGTGCAGCCCCCCTTCGCCCTCAACGCGGGTCAGCGCCTCGATGCGGATGGTGCGGGTGTCGGCGTCGTTCATAATTCATGAGCATCCAGCGCGATGCGTTCCGCGGTTTCGCTGTTGACGTGGTCGAACTCAAAGTGCGTGATGGGTCCGCGCCAGCGCTGAAAAAAACACGCGGGTTTTCGTGATGACCGGCCGGCGATTCAGATTCATTCCTGTTCTAAATCACTTCCACGATCGGTTGGCCGACATCGAGAATTGGTATCGGTCGGCCGGCGCGGTCAGGGAAGGCGATCGTGGGGTCGATTCCCAACACATGATAGATTGTGGCTAGCAGATCGTCCGGCGTCAAAGGACGATGGCTGGGATGCTCTGCGCGGGCGTTTGTCGCGCCCACCACCTGGCCGGTACGCAAACCGCCGCCCGCCAACATGACTGAGATGGCGGAACCCCAGTGATCGCGGCCGGGAATGGGAATGCCGGGCTGCCCGTTGTTGATGCGCGGAGTGCGGCCGAACTCGCCCATCACCACCACCAACACGCGGCCCAAGAGCGAACGCTCCGTAAGATCGTCGAGCAACGCGCCCACGGCCTGGTCGAGCGGACCCAGCTTGTAGCCATGCCCTTTGTCGATGTTCGAGTGATCGTCCCAATGCGGCATGTCGACGGTGACGAAGGTAACGCCCGCCTCGACCAATCGCCGGGCCATCAGCGTATATCGCCCCCACGGGCTCGTGCCGTACCGCTGGGCGATTCGCGGATCTTCCTTCTCCAAGTCAAAAGCTTGTTGGGCCTTGCCGCTGAGTATCATTTCGACCGCTTGCCGCTGATACTCGTCGAGCGAGGCCATCACGCCCGAACTATCGACATGGCGGCGGAGCCTGTCGAAATGTTCCAGCAAGGCGCAGCGGTCTTCCAACCGGCCGGCTTGAGCCGCGCGAAACTCATCAAAGCAGCGCGGTCGATTGATTTGCAGGGTGCTATTGGCCGGCAGGTATTTTTGCCGCGTATCGACGTCGAACGGGTTGAAAGCCGCGCCCAGATAGGCAGCGCCTTGATAGCCGGGAAAAAGATAAACACTTTGCGCCGCCGGCAGACCGACGTAGGGCGGTATGCCCGGCGCGCGGGCGCCGCGCACTTTGGCCGCGATGGAGCCGACCGACGGATACTTTTGCGGCAGGTTGACCGCGGTGGAACCGAAACGGCCCGTCAGCATCCAATGCGCCCCCGCGAAATGGTCGCCCGTATCGTGATGCAGCGAGCGAACGAGCACCATCTTATCCGCATGCCGGGCATGATGGGGCAGCCGGTCGGCAATGCGAATGCCGGGCACGTTGGTTTCAATCGTTCCGTAAGGACCGCGATATTCAACGGGAGCTTCGGGCTTGGGGTCGTAGGTTTCCAGTTGGCTGGGACCGCCATCGAGCCAGAGCAGAATCACGGCGGTGTCTTTGCGGGCGGCGGCGCCTTGGGCGCGCAGCTTCAGCAGGTCGGCAAGGCCAAGGCCGCCGACGCCAAGAAAGCCGGCCTTCAACGCGCTGCGGCGGCTGATTCCGCGGTGTTTTTCGCCGGCAAATCGATCGCGTAAAGTGAGCATCTTTTCGGACTCCTTAAAACCGGTTCGCTCCCGCCGAAATGATGTTAAGCGGGCTGCTGACTATCAACGCTCGTAATGAGCGGCAGCGAACAAAACGCCACGCGTTCCGTTTCCGGGAAAGCAACCACCATGACGCTTCGCATCAAGACGACGTTTTCAGGATGCCGAATCTCGTGCGACTCGCCGCCGGCAAGGCGCACGACGAACGGTTCAAAAGGGCGAAGTTGAATCCAGGCGTGAATGGCTTCGGCGTTCATACAAGGCATTGTATGACGGGCGACAGCGAATGACAAACGCGAACGGAAAGGGAAAAAAGCGTTGAGATGGTCATTATGGAAGTTTTTTTAATTATTGCGGACATACCAAACGCCGCTCAACCACCGCCCCGGCCCGTGCAGCGCCATCGTGGATGGCGATGGTGGGCAATGCGCACCCTACGTCCACTCAAGGCGGCCGGGCATAGAACGTGGTCTTGACCGTCATTCCTTGGCGAGCGTCAAATCGCCCAGGTCGATCGGCTCCTCGGCGCCGTTCTTCGCCTTGGGAACGCGAAAGCGGTAATCAAACAAGTGCCCGGCGGGCTCCTGATAGAAACGCACTGATAACTGATAATCGTCCGGCGGAAGATCGTCGAGGTGGAAATTCCCTTCGCGGTCCACCGTCGCCTCGCAACTCAACCGCCGTTGGCGGCCGTCATCCTCCGCCGCCGGTTCGACACGGATATGGGCAAAACTCCAAAGCGCCGTTCCGTCATCGCCGGCGGGCGGACGCAACCGGCCGATCACGCGCCGGCCGACGCCGCCCAGATTGATGAGCGTCGTTTCGCCACCGGGAAAATCGGCCGGCACAAGGCAGGCGGAAACCGCCTCGCGGGCGCCCTCGATGGGCGTGAGCCGTAGATCGCGGCCGATGTGTGCCCGGCCGGGTAGCACGCGATCGAACACAAATCCTCCGTCCGTCGCCGTCGTCACCCCGTAGTGGGTGAAGATGTTCGGCATGCCATCGCCGTACGACAAACGCACATTCGACAAAATCATCACCGGCACGTTCGCCGTCGGCTGCTTGCCGACACGAAACGTGCCGGCCACGCGCGCCCACCGTTGCAACGGAATAGTTTGCGGCAAGCTGTCGGGCGCCACCTTGACGTGCGCGAAGCCGGACGCGTGCAAGATGACGAGTTGAAACTCACCGTCTTGCGGCGGAAAGTCAAACACGCCGGCGTCGTTCGTTTCCTGCCGAGCACAATACGTCGAGCGGTCGTCGATGCGCCCGTTCTTGATGCCGATCTGTGAACCCGCGATGCCGAACGCCACCTGCGCGCCCGCCGCGGGCCGGCCATCGGGCGTCAGCACCCGGGCCGTCACGTTCACTCCCTTTTTCAGGGCGAAGTCGATCGTGATTTCGCCTTCGTCGCTTTTGATGTCGCGCGAGACGCCGGGCTGATAGCCGTCGGCCTCAAGGCGGACCAGATGGGCGAAGTAGCCGTGTGTCCGGCGGACGCTGTAATGGCCGTCATTGGCGATAAACTGATCGCCACGGTCCCAAAAAAAATCCGAGTCCTCCGAACGCGTGCCCGGCACCACGCGAAAACGGGCGATCGGCCGCTTCGTCTCGGCGTCGATCACGTTGCCCGAAACGACCAGCGCCGGAGGCAACTTGAAGACGTATTCATCCTTGCGAGCTTGGAGGCGCTGCTCAGAAAGTTGCATGCCGTCGGGGCGGCAGAGATCGGCCGCGAATTCATCGAGCGGGGCCTCGTTCCACTCCCACACGCCGTCTAAATCGGCGTATTGGTTGACGTGGCCGAACTCAAAGTACTTGATGGGGCCGTGCCAGCGCTGAAAGAACACGCGGGCTTTCGGCACGGGATTGCCGCGTTCGTCGAGCATGCGGATGCGCACATGCCCGCCTTGACAAAGCTGAAAATCGACGGGGGCCATGTCGGGCGCGACGGCGACTTCTTTCATCTCCAGCGCTCGCCCCACGGCCCACACGACGACCCGCGTCACGTTGGGTTCACAACCAATCAGGCGATAGGCCCCATCGTCACCGCTGGTCGCTTCGCGCAGGTCGTTAAAAAACTTGGTGCGGACGAGCGCGCCGGAAATAGGCTTGCCAGATTCATCCGTTATTCTGCCCGTTATGGAAAGCCCACGGGCCAGCGCGATCGTCGCGGCCGGTTCGCCGCCGGCTTGAATGCCGAACTCGCCGCGAGTCAATCGACGCCCCAAAGGCGAGTAATCGGCATGATCGAAGTCCACGAAGACGTGGGGCATGGACGCGGGAACGCTGTCAAAGCGCCACCTGCCCGCGGCATCGGTCTGGATGCGCGTGCCGACGGCAAGCTGCCGCTCGACGCCCGGGCGTTTCTTGAATTCAATGCTGGGCCGAACACGCGCGCCAGCCAGCGGTGTGCCATCATCGCCGACCACGACGCCTCCCACCGACCAGCCCGCGTCCAGTTCCGCGGTGAAACGACTTGGAACCTTCTCTTGATGGCTAGACGACGACCAAGTGGCCCAATAAGGTCCATAACCCGGAATCTCGATGAATATTTCAAAACTCCGCTGTGAAGCCATGCGAGCCATGCGCACCGTGCCGCTGGCGTCGGCTTTGGCGAACGTGCCAAAACTGCCCAGCTTGATGAATTCCCCCGTGAGGAACTGCCCCGCCGTCGGTTTTGGCGCCGTCCGAAACTCGACTTCGGCATGCGGAACCGGTTTGCCATCCGGCCCCACCACCTGTAGTTCAAAGACAGGTTTGTCGTCGTCGGCGCGATCGGGCGTGTTGGGTTGGTCGCCGGCGACTGCTTTGTCCTTCGAGGCTTGCTCCGAGGGTTCCGCGGCATCATCGTCAGCCCGCAGGTAGGGCAATGTAGCCGCTGCCACGGCGAGCAAGGCGCACACCGCCCACGGACTCAGCCGAGTTCGCATCGGTCGATTGGCATCGAGCAAGCGGCGCACGCGACGGAAACAAGCGGCGCGGCTTCCCAGACCAAAGATACCCAATGCGCCGCTCACCGCGCGTCCGCGGTTGGCGAATCGCAACACGCGCAAAAAAACTTCCGCCGGCTCGACGCCCATGTTGCCGCTGTGGGAGACCGCCAGATCGTCGCAGGCATCTTCGCGCAGACGGTCGATCACGCGGTTGGCGATCCATACGACCGGGTGAAAGAAATACAATACCGCCGCGCAGCGCTGCACCGCCGCCATCGCGAGATCGCGACGCCGCACGTGCGCCAGTTCGTGCAACAGCACCCATTGCAGTTCTTCAGCGGACAAGGATCGCGACATCTCGCGGGGCAGAATGATTGTCGGCCGCAAAATGCCCCAGGCGGCGGGCGAGTCGAGCAAATCGCTTTCCAACAACCGGATGTTCTTTGTCACGCCGCTTTGGCGACACAACTCCGGCAGGTCGATCTTCAGCGTCGCCGGATCGATCGGTGGCATCGCCAGCACGCGCCGATGAAAACGGCGCTGACGAATCAGCGTCGCAACCAGCAAATAGCCGGCCGCCAACAGCCAGACGATCATCAGCGTCGCCGCGAGGGTGAGTTGCGTTCGAGCGACCGTTCCACGGCTGGCATCCATTGCAACCGCGACCGGCGCCGCTTGATTTGCCTGGCTCGCGTTGATTGAACCGGCAGGCCGCGACGCATTCCGGTTGATTGGGTCGTCGGTTCGTTGAGTGGCCGCCGCGACGGGTGGCATCGCCTGATCGACGGCGCCGCCTTGTCGGCTCGGCGTCATGGCGCGAGAGGGAACGAAGCGAGCAAGGCTTTCGGGCACGGGCAGACTGATCGGCGACAGCAACTTCAACACCACCATCAGAAACAGCCAATAGCCGACCTGCGGCGCGACGCGGCGGCGAATCGTCAACCAAACTAACCCGACCAGCAGGAACAGCGCCGTGGCATCGACGGATGCGGCCAGCATCCATGCGGCCCAGTAATTGCCCGCCAGATTGAGGAAGTCGACAACGGCGTTCATTTGCGTGTCCTCCGGTTGGATTTTTTCGCCCCTTTGCTTTTTGCCGGCCGCTTGAGAGACTGTTTTTTCGCGTCGATGAGCGCTTGCAGGGCATCCAAATCGGCTTCATCGAGCGGCGTTTTCTCGACCATGCGGGCCAAGAGCGGCCCGGTGGCGCCTTCGACGGCATGGCCCAGAAGCGTGTCGGCGGCCGATTCGAGCGTCGCCAGCGCGTCTCGTAACGGCCGGTAAACAAACCCGTTTCCGACCGGCGTGGCCGACACGTAGCCTTTGTCGGCCAGCCGTCTGAGCAAAGTTTTGACGGTGGGCGGCTTCCAGCCGTGCCGCTCGCCGGCGATCGAGTACACCTCGCGCGCCATCGCCTTCTCAAGCTGCCAGACGATACTCATCACTTTCCATTCCGCCTGCGAAAGGTTTTTTTGGTCGCCGTTCATTGGTTTGCCTGCAATTAAGCCCTGCGGTACCCGCGTTCGCACGAATACGATTGAATGTAGACAGATCGCCTACAATTGTCAACAATAATATTGACAGCCCACGCGCATCTCCACCCGGCAAGCGGACGGCAGCAAAGAAAAATCTCAGCCGGGTTCGGCGTCCAGCCGATCGCTCTCGGCGCGAAACTCCACCGCGTAGGCGTTGAACTCGCGCAAAAAGCGAACCGTCGCGTCGCGCGAAAGGCCCTCGGCGCGGAATTGATTCGTCAGGCTGACCAGGTTGGATTGCGCGGCAGGCCCGTAACAGCCATAGCAGCCACGGTCGTAGGCGGGGCATAGCGCGCCGCAACCGCTGTGCGTCACCGGGCCAAGGCACGGCACGCCACGCGCCACCATCACGCACACGACGCCGCGCCGCTTGCAATCCAGACAAACGCTGTGGACCGGCGTCCGCGGCCGCCGCCCGGCTAAAAACGACGCCACCACCTCTAATAACTGTTGTTTGTTGATCGGGCAGCCGCGCAGCTCAAAATCGACCGGCACGTGCGCGGCGATCGGTGTCGAGCGGTCGAGCGTTTGAATGTAATCGGGCCGGGCGTAAACGGCGCGCAACAACTCCGGCGTGTCGGCCCAATTACGCAATGCCTGAATACCACCCGCCGTGGCGCACGCGCCGATCGTCACCAAAAACTTCGCCTGCGCGCGCACTTCGCGAATGCGTTCGAGATCGGCCGGCGTGGTAATCGAACCCTCCACCAGCGCCAAATCATACGGACCTTCGACCACATGGCTCGTTGCTTCGAGGAAGTAGGCGATGTGCAATCGGTCGGCCACCGTGAGAAGCTCATCTTCACAAGCGAGCAGCGAAAGCTGGCAGCCGTCGCACGAGGCGAACTTAAAGACCCCCAAACTCGGTTTCATGGCAGACCTCCTACAAATCACCAACGGCCAGCCACGGCGCAATGCGGTCGTAGCGGAACACCGGCCCGTCCTTGCAAATAAACTCCGGCCCGAGTTGGCAATGCCCGCACATGCCGACCGCGCACTGCATGTTTCGCTCGGTCGAGATCCAAACGCGCTCGATCGGAATTCCGCGCGCCAGCGCGCTGCGCACCGTGTAACGCAGCATCACTTCGGGACCGCAGGCGAAGACGATCGTTCGTTCGGGCACCAGCGGCTCAAGACGATCGAGCAAGAGCGGCACCACGCCGACGTTGCCCGTCCAGTTGAGATCGGCCCGATCGACCGTCGTTCGCACGTCGATCCGCGCCTGCGACCAGGCATCGTATTCACGCGCGTAAATCAGCGTGTCGGGCGTGCGCGATCCATAAATCAGCGTGACGCGGCCATAGTTTTCGCGGTCGCGCGCCACCTCTTCAATCACGGGCCGCAGCGGAGGCAGCCCCAAGCCGCCGGCCACGAGCACCACGTCGGCCGCCCGGTGCGGCTCAAGCGGCCATGCCGAACCAAACGGCCCGCGCAGCCCAAGCGTATCACCGCCGGCCAGCGCCGACAGCGCGCGCGTGGTGTTGCCCACCGCCCGCACCGTAAACGAGATTGTTCGCTCCGCGCCGCAGGCGCCGCAGGCGCCGCTGATGCCCAACGGCGCCTCACCGGCGCCCGGCAGATAGAGCATGCCGAACTGACCGGGTCGAAAAGAAAAACTCGCCGCGCGCTCG
>DASVGM010000524.1:0-9255 GCA_036379555.1 Pirellulales bacterium
TGAACAGTATCTTCTTTAGATGGATATGAAGGCGATGCATGAAAACGCGGTGGCGAGGCGGAGAAATATTCTGGTGCGTGCGGTCTTCGCTTGACAACGGCGAGGCGTGGTGATAGGCTTTTTAGCTTGCGGAGGCAAGTGCAATCATAACCAAGTGCCATCATAACACGGTCGCCTGCTCAGATCGAGTAAGGCGATCTGGTTGCTGTTTGAATTGGGGGGGATTAGCTCAGTTGGGAGAGCGTCTGGCTGGCAGCCAGAAGGTCAGGGGTTCAAGTCCCCTATCCTCCATTCTTTGCTTGCGCACCCCGCCGCGATCTCTGAAAAACCGGCGGGGGGTTTGTACTATATGCGGTCTAGAATTAGACAATCGGTTCCACCGGAGGATGGGCCTCTTGGCCCGTCACCAGACAAAGTGACGGCCTGGGAAGGCCACCCTACTTGAGCGCCTCGCGGTATAATCAGAACCATGACGACACGACTGGTTTTGATGTTTCTGCTCGCCTCGATGAGCCTCGTGGGGAGCCTCGTGGGCGCACGCGCCGCCGAGCGGCCCGCTCGACCGCCAAACATCGTGCTCATCCTCTGCGATAACCTTGGCTATGGCGACGTGGGCTGCTATGGCTCAACGCTGCATCGCACTCCAAATATCGACCGGCTGGCGACCCAAGGCGTGCGGCTGACCGACGCCTACGCCGCCAGCGGCGTCTGCACGCCTTCGCGGGCGAGTCTGATGACCGGCTGCTATCCGCGGCGCATTAACATGCACGTCAGCGACACCGGCGGCGGTGTGTTGCAACCCGTCTCGGCCAAGGGGCTGCACACCGACGAAATCACCATCGCCGAGTTGCTCAAGACGCGCGGCTACGCCACGGCGATCATCGGCAAGTGGCACCTGGGCGATCAACCGGGCTTTCTGCCGACGCGGCAGGGGTTTGACCTGTTTTTGGGTATTCCCTACAGCGACGACATGACGCCGCGAGAGGGCAAGCCCTGGCCGCCGCTGCCGCTGCTGAGCGGCGAGCGCGTGATCGAGGCGCCCGTCGACCGCGACTTGCTGACGCGGCGTTACACCGCGGCGGCGGTCGAGTTCATCACGGCCCATCAGGACACGCCGTTTTTCCTCTATTTGGCTCACGCCATGCCCGGCAGCACGTCGGCGTCGTTCGCCAGCGCGGATTTTCGCGGCAAGAGCGCCAACGGACTCTGGGGCGACGCGGTCGAGGAGCTGGATTGGTCCACAGGCGAGATCACCAGCGCGCTTGAGCGCCTGGGGCTGGACGAGCGGACGCTGGTTCTCTGGACCAGCGACAACGGCGCTCCGCGGCGCGATCCGCCGCAAGGTTCAAACGCGCCGCTGCGGGGTTGGGGTTACGATACGTCGGAAGGGGCCATGCGGGTGCCGCTCATCGCGCGCTGGCCGGGTAAGATTCCGCCCGGCGAAACATGTCGCGAAGTTTGCACGTTGATGGATATCTACCCTACGCTCGCGCGCCTGGCGGGAGCGGAACCACCGTCAGACCGCGTGATCGACGGGAAAGATATATGGCCGCTGCTGGCCGGCGAGCCGGGCGCGAAATCACCGCATGAGGCGATCTACTTCTATTTCATGGATCAACTGCAAGCGGTTCGCGATGGACGCTGGAAGCTCTATCTGCCGCGCGCGGAAAAAAAAGGTTCCGCCGCGGGAAAAGGTTCCGCCGCCGCGCGGCTCTACGATTTGCGCGCCGACGTTGGCGAGGATCGCGAGATCGCGGCGCAACATCCAGACGTTGTGCGGCGGCTGACCGAAGCCGCCGAGCGCGCCCGTGCCGACCTGGGCGATGGCCCGCGTCCTGGAGCGCATCAGCGTCCGGCGGGCCATGTCGATCAGCCCACGCCGCGGGTGGTGGAATGAGCTTGCCACCCAGCACATTGTACCGCTGACGTCCGGAGGCGACACGCACAAACAGGCGGGCCGCTGAACGAGGAACGAATCGAGTTCATCTTGCCGGCCATCAAGAACCTCGACGGCCGGAAGCTGACAAGCATTCGGCTCCAGGAAGGCGTGGGCTTCAAGCAAGACGGGGATAAGCCGATGCTCGATGAGCCGCCGCCGCAACTGCTTCGTCGCCGAATTACGCTCAACCACGGCTGCTCCTGGTGTTCGCAAATGGCCCACTTGCCAGCCGCGCGCGCATGACGCACAATACGTGACTGCCTGTGTCTCATTCGTCTTTTGTTTCCATCATTTTGGCTCCTAAACCTCATGGCTCGTTGCGTTCTCGCTTATTCTGGTGGTCTCGATACCTCGGTCATTTTAGGTTGGTTGCAAGACCAGGGTTACGAGGTGCATGCCGTTTATGTCGATGTCGGCCAGCCGTGCGAAGACCGGCAGGCCATTTTGAACAAGGCTCGGCAATGCGGGGCCAAATCGTCCCGCATCGTTGACGTGCAAGAAGAACTGTGCCGCGACTTCGCCTTTCCGGTTTTGCAGTGGCAGGCGAGATACGAGGGCATTTACTTGCTGGGCACGTCGATCGCGCGGCCGCTGATCGCCAAGGCTTGCTTGCGTGTGGGCCGCGAGGTGGGCGCGGACGCCTTCGCCCATGGGGCCACCGGCAAAGGAAACGACCAATGTCGCTTTCAATTGGCGGCCGAGGCGCTGGAACCCGACGTGGAAGTCATCGCCCCCTGGCGGCGTGAGGCGTTTCGCCGCCTGTTTCCCGGTCGCACGGAGATGATCGCCTATTGCGACGAGAAAAAAATTCCGGTTAAGGCTTCCGTCGCCAAGCCCTACAGTTCCGATGAGAATTGTTTGCACATCAGCTATGAGGCCGGCAAGCTCGAAGACCTGGCGGTCAACGGCGTGGAACTGGTCGATTTCGGCATGACGGTTTCGCCGCGCGAAGCGCCCGATGAAATCGAGCCGGTGACCGTCGGCTTTGAATCAGGCGTGCCGGTCAGCGTGAACGGCCGCCGTTTGAACGCCTATCAGGTGGTCGCCGAGTTGAACGCCATTGGCGGCCGCAACGGCGTCGGACGCATCGACGTGGTCGAGAACCGCTTTGTGGGAATGAAGAGCCGCGGCGTGTACGAAGCGCCGGGCATGACCATCCTTTACGACGCGCACCGCGTGCTGGAGCAGATCACGCTCGATCGCGATCTCACGCACCTGCGCGACCGTTTGTCGCCCGAAGTGGCCGAGATGGTCTATTACGGCTTTTGGTATCACGCCAAGATGGATGCCTTGTTGGCCTTCATTCGCGAGGCGCAGCGGCCAGTCAGCGGCGAGGTGACGCTCAACCTTTACAAGGGCAACCTGATGGTGGCCCGCCGCGCCAGTCCGCGCAGCTTGTACGACGAAGGCATTGCCAGCATGGAAGGCGGCGGCAGCTACAACCAAACTGACGCCGAAGGCTTTTTGCGCATTCAAGGTTTGCCGGGCCGCGTGCAAGGGCGCATCAACCGGCGAGATTACTGAAGGAGCGGCTCGACCGCGACAAGCAACGCCTCGACATCGGCCATGTTAAGCAGCACAACCTGATCGCCCCCAAGTTTCTCCAGGCTGCCGTCCTTCGGTAAGTAGACCGCTTGAATAATGGAGAAGTACTTGTCCTTCTGCTGAAGCTCATCGTAGTCGCCAGGCGCGGTACGGAGAATCCCAGCGTATTGGTCGCCACTTTTCATTTTTACGAGAACGGAAATCGCAGCCACAAACGCCGGGCGGCGCAGCCGCTCCATCACGCGATCAGTCCAGCCCTTAGGCAACACTCGCAGGTATGTCTCGCGCGCCCACACTGGAGCAATGTGCCGCGTTACCCCGGCAAGGCAGGAACCAAGCAACCAGCCGGTCGCCATCGATGACGCAAAATACGCCATGATATATCCTTGCAAATGCAGCGGTCGCGCCCGAATTTGCTGCGTGATCCACTCTTCTGTCAAAATGTTGAAATCGGCGCCCAACCACCTGACCGCCGCGAAGGACCAACAAAACAAGAGCGGAAGGTGGACGAAGGCACTATACAAGACGGATAGAACCGTCTTGTCAAAGGCGGAATGTTCGCGCGCCGGACGACGACGTGCGTCCACTTCCACGGCAAGGAAGCCGGGGAGTACGAAGAAAACGATCAGCAGGCCCTGAAGCGTGGTTGGCACGCTGCACTCGCTTAATTAACGGGTTTAACCGCCAGGGCCGGCGCCAGTGGTGGTCGGATTCGACGACGTTGTGCTCGGTCGGCTCGCGGCACTTGCTGACTGAGCCTCAACGGCTCCGACAGCCACCTTCGCACGTTTTTGAAGCTGAACCACAAACTGGTTTGACGCCGCGTTTGTCGGCAACGCAATCGATCCACGCTCGTCGTGAAGCACTACACCGCTGACCGCTGCGCTGGGGGGTGTCGCCATTTTTATCTCCAAACACACTTGAATTTAATACCCGTCGATAATTGTACGCTTCCTACCTGCCCACGCAAATGGGTGTTTCAATCGTTAATAGCCCACGGCGCTCCCCTTGCGCTCGTCTGATTCGATCTTGCCATCGCGCACATGCAACACGCGCTGGGCGCGCTCGGCCACTTCGGGGCTGTGTGAAATGACGATCAGCGTCAGGTTGCGCTCTTGGTGCAGGCGGTCGAAAAGATTGAGAATGTCGTCGCCGGTTTTGGAGTCGAGATTGCCGGTCGGTTCGTCGGCCAGCAGCAAGGCCGGCTGATTGGCCAACGCACGGGCAATGGCCACGCGCTGCCGCTCGCCGCCGGAGAGCTGATTGGGCAGATGCTTCATACGCTGGCCCATGCCGACCGCCGTGAGCATCTCGGCCGCCCGCTCTTGCCGCTCGGCGGCCGATAAACGAGACTCAAACAGCGGAATCTGCACGTTTTCAATCGCCGTGAGCATGGGCAGCAAGTGAAACGACTGAAACACAAAGCCGATTTTCTCCGCTCGCAAGCGGTCGAGGTGCGGCATTTCCGAAAGCGGCTCACCGTCGAAGTAAACCTCGCCGCTGGTCGGGCGGTCGAGCGCGCCGAGCAGATGGAGCAACGTCGATTTGCCGCTGCCGCTGGGGCCCATGATGGCCAGGTATTCGCCGGCGGCAACCGAAAAACTCACGTCGGCCAGCGCCTGAACGTGTCCTTCCGGGTACGATTTGGTAAGGTGCTCGGCACGCACGAACACATGGTTTGTGGTCGGGTCTGGGTAATCGCTCATGCTCCGATTAAAACGTCAAATGCCCGTCACGGCAAATGGGGATGGCAAAAAAACTCAAATTCGGCGATGTTTGGCGCACGAAAGGAATGAATATGACGAAGAATCCGCTGGCACCGCCCGGCACCGATCCAACACCCATCTTTGAGGCGTTTCGCGGCAATTATGGCAGCGAATTGCTCACGGCAGCCGTGGCGCACCTGGACGTGTTCAGCCGCCTGGCCGCCGGCCCGCGCACTGCCGCCGATCTGGCTGACGAGCTTGGGTTGGCGGCGCGTCCGGCCGTGGTGCTCTTCACCGCCCTGCGGGCCATGCAACTGCTCGCCACCGACGCCCAAGGACGCCTAGCGCTCACGCCGCTGGCACGCGAGCATCTCTTGCCCGATCATGAATTTGACGTGAGCGGTTACATCGGCGCGGCCGCCGACAGCGCCGGGGTGCTGGCGATGGTCGAGCGACTGCGCACCAACGGCGTGGCCCAAAGCGAGGATGGCGCGGCCTACATGTATCGCGAGGGCGAGCGCTCGGCGATGGATCAGGAAGCCTCCGCGCGCCACCTCACGTTGGCCTTGGCCGGCCGGGCGAAAAACGTCGCCCCGGTGCTGGCCGAACGTATTTCCCTGGCTGATGCGCGGCTGCTGGTCGATATCGGCGGCGGCAGCGGCATGTACGCCATTGCTTGCCTACGCCGCTGGCCGCGCCTGCGGGCCATTGTTTGGGACCGCGCGGAAGTGCTCAAGGTGGCCCAGGAGCTTGGCGAGCAATATCAGGTGAGCGACCGTTTGGAATGCCGCCCCGGCGACATGTTGGCCGACCCTTTGCCTGCGGGAGTCGATTGCGCCTTGCTCTCCAACGTGCTGCACGATTGGGACGTACACGACTGCCGCCAACTGGTGGCGAGATGCGCCGCGGCGTTGCCCTCGGGCGGCAGGCTGTTGATACACGACGTGTACTTAAACGACCAGCACGACGGGCCACTGGCCGTGGCGCTCTATTCGGCGGCCCTGTTCGCCGTCACCGAAGGCCGGGCGTATAGCGCCGCGGAGTATCGCGAATGGTTGCTCGCGGCCGGACTCGATCCACAACCGATCGTACCCACGCTGATTCATTGCGGCGTACTGGAAGGACGCAAACCGTGACGCCAACTTCCACAGGCCGGCCGTTTTCGCTGGACCTCGACTATCGGCCCAAGCTGCCTAAACAAAAGCGCACGGCCATTGGCTGCATCGGCGCGGGCTTTATCATGGCCGATTGCCACCTGGTGGCATATCGGCAAGCGGGCTTCAACCCCGTGGCCATCACCTCGCGCACGCGCGTGCGCGCTCGGGCCGTCGCCGAGCGGCACGGCATTGCGAAGGTTTATGAAAGCTACCGCGATTTACTGGCGGATGACCAGATTGAAGTGATTGACATCGCCGTTCCGCCGGATGCCCAATTTGACGTGATACAAGAGGCGGTCAAGCACAAGCGGCACCTGCGCGGCATTTTGGCCCAAAAGCCGCTGGGCATGAATTACGCCGAGGCCAAGCAAATCGTTTCGCTTTGCCGCCGGGCAGGCATTACGCTGGCCGTCAACCAGAACATGCGCTACGACCAATCGGTGCGCGGCTGCAAAGCCCTGCTCGATCGCGGCGACCTGGGCCGGCCGGTGCTGGCCACCCTCGACATGCGGGCGATTCCTCATTGGATGCCCTGGCAGGAGCGGCTGGGATGGGTGACGTTGCGCATCATGAGCATTCATCATCTCGATACTTTTCGCTACTGGTTTGGCGACCCGCAACGGGTGTTCGCCAGCGTGCGCAGCGACCCGCGCACCGAGCGCAAGTTCAAGCATGCCGACGGCATTTGCCTTTATATTCTTGAATACGCCGATGGGTTGCGGGCCTCGTCGATCGACGACGTTTGGACCGGCCCCGCGCTAGAAGGCGCCGAGAGCGACATCGGCATTCGCTGGCGCGTGGAAGGCACGGCCGGCCTGGCGCGCGGCACGATCGGCTGGCCCGACTATCCACGACGCACGCCAAGCACGCTTGACTTCACCACGCTCGCCCAACCGGGCTATTGGTTTCAACCGCGTTGGAAAGAAGTCTGGTTTCCCGACGCCTTTGTCGGGCCGATGGCGCAGTTGCTCTGCGCCCTGGAAGAAGGCCGCGAGCCGGAAATCAGCGGCGCCGACAATCTGAAAACAATGGCGTTGGTTGAGGCCTGCTATCGTTCGGCGGCCGAACATCGGGCCATTGCCGTGAGCGAGATCACACGCGGCAAGACCGGGCGGTGAGAAGCTATCCGAAAACGCGGCTTTCGCCGTGGCCGCGCATCGTGGGGCGACTCGCCGTCGCCGCCTTTCGCTTCCAGACGGGCCGGCGGCCCGCCCCACGGCTATTTTTTGGATAGCCTCTTCTCTGTTGCATTTCAGGCGTAACCGACTGACGCCGGGTGGGTGCTTGGCGTCGCCTTGGAGTGCGTGCGATTTATCGCCGCTTTCCGTTGTCGCGGAGCGACCTTTTTTATCACGTTTTATCACGGCGCGACTTGAATCCACCGATTCGACCCTTGCCTCGCAATCGTGGTTCTGGCCCTACAAGTCGCGCGCAAACACGGGATCAAGACAAACGCCGGAACAGGCATGGCGTTCCGCAGCGGCCGCCGGAACGCGCCATCCAATCGTGCGGTCAGAGAGAAGGTCGCTCCGCGACGGATGAAAGCGGCGATGAATCGCCGCACTCCAAGACCGCCACGGCCGTTTGCGTTTGGTTGAACTTCAATTGCCGCGTTTGGCCCGCCCAATGATGAAGTCGGGATGCGGTGTGGCCAACGGCTCGCCGACCGCGAAGAATCGCTCCAGCAGCCCTTGAGCGCTGTCGGCGGTATGCACCATGCGGGCCGCCCAGAGAGATCGGGGCAAACCGAGCGCGTCGAAGGCGTCAGACCCGAAACAGCCGAGAACGGCGGCGCCGATCTGCTGACGCAGATCACGATTGCCGCCACCGGCGGCGAACATGCCGCGTGAGGCGGCGCGGAGAGACGCCGTCACGAGTGTCCAGCCCAGTCCCTCGGCGCGGCGGCCCCGCTCGCGAAAGTCGTTGGCGAACTGATCGGCGGTTTCCGGCTCAAAAGCGAATTCATTGACATCGCCATACGCTTGCAGGCGGCCGATGAACAGGTCGTTCCAACGCTCGGCCCGGCGTCGCCGGCGATTGATTTCCGGGCCATCGCCACTGTCGATCGGCAGGCCGCTCGCCAACAGCGATAGCGCTCGCCGCCGCGATTCGAGGTGGCCCGTCAGCACGCTGCGCACGATCGGTTCGGCATCCGTGGTTTGGCGGCGGCGTTCATGCGCGGTGACGATGGCGGCGAAAACCCGTGTGAGCACCTCACCGGCGAAGATTTCGTCGATGAGCGCGCGGGTCGCGGCGCTCGCGCGGCGGGGCTGGGTTTGCGCCGGATCGTCGCCGCGTTTGCTTGTCTCAAGCGCGTGCTTGAGCGCCCGCGCCCAGCGTTGTTGAAGGCATTTCGACGCCGACCAATACAGCGACAGCGACTGGGTTGGAAGCGGCTCTTGGCCGTCAATTAAAAGCGGCGCGTGCGATGTGATGATCGCGGCCAGTTCAAGCACTTCACCAATGGTCACGGCGGTGGTTTCCCGGTTGGAAGCGAATGGAAAAGCGGCGAGAGAGCCCGAGGGGACCAAGGCTCTCTCACCGCCGAGGTAAGACGAATGCAGGTCCGATGCCAAGCGAGCGGTGGCGAGTTGTGATAACATTCCTAACCGCTTGTGCCACAACGAGATAGTCGGACAATCCCCGCGGTTGCTTAAGCCGACGGAGCGGTTGGCGATGTTGCGTTTAGGCAGCACTGGCGACACAAAAGTCAACCGCTTACGTGTTTGGCGAAGGGCCAACGGCCGCCATATACGGCCCGCGGCCGAAAATGAAGCTGTTGCCTCTCCGTGGGGCGACCTGCCTTGGTCGCCTACGTGATCGTGTGGAGCACTGAACTTTAGAGGCTATCCGAAAACTCACCGTGGGGCGACCTTCCTAGGTCGTCTTCCGCCTGACGACCTAGGAA
>DASVGM010000525.1:0-11958 GCA_036379555.1 Pirellulales bacterium
TTCACGGTGGGCAATGCCCACCCTACATGACCAAATATGGGTTTTCGGATAGCTTCTTTGGGAAAGCACGCAAGTCTAGCAGTGGTTTTCGCTAGCGTCAATCAACGGCTCGCCGGATCAGATCATCGCCCAGTTTGTCGAGTCGAACGAATACTTCAATGACTACTAATGCCTTGTCCACGCTAGCCCGCATTGCGCACCGGCCCCGGATACTGCCCAACTTCTCACGAAGTCGGCACAGCCCGGTGCGCAATGGTGGCTAGATTATCGGGTGCCGCGGGGCAGTCGCCGTGTAGGATGGGCCTCCTACCCCACCGGCTTCACGCCTAATGTCACGAGATTAAGCTTTGATTCCACCCGCTTGCCGTGTGGAGATTCACGTTGGCCGTGTACACTGGGCAATTGCCACCAACCGCTTCTCCGATTTTCCGCCGCTTAGCCGCCTTCAGCGGCCAAGCGGCGGAGAATCGGGAGCGTAGGGAAGGCCCGTTCTCGGCGATTTCACAGATAGGCTCCCGGGTACTGTCCAGACTAAACCTTTGGGTTGAACCGCTCACAGATTTGCTCCCCCAATATTAAGTCTGGACAAGGCACTAGGAATTTGGCTGTGCGTTTGTTATGGTTTCGGTGCTTCGGCTCACAACAAAAATGCCTCATTCAACGCAACTTTAGGGAGATTTGGATATGTCAATGTTTATTGGAGAAGCACTGGCGGGCGACGGGAATGAAATCGCCCATATTGATCTTTTAATCGGCAGCAAGGACGGCCCCGTTGGCGTGGCCTTCGCCAACGCCTTGGCTCGGCAGAGCGAAGGACATTCAAACCTGCTCGCCGTGCTAACCCCCAACCTGGCGGTAAAGCCGGCCACTGTGCTGATCACCAAGGTCACCATCAAGGGAATGAAGCAGGCGGTGCAGATGTTCGGCCCCGCGCAATCGGCGGTGGCCAAGGCCGTGGCCGACTCGGTGTCGGCCGGCGTCATTAAGAAAGACCAGGCGGAAAACCTGGTGATTGTCTGCGGCGTGTTTATTCATCCGGCCGCCGCCGACGACAAAAAGATTTACGAATACAACTATGAGGCGACCAAAATGGCGATTTCCAACGCCATGACCGGCAAGCCTTCCGTAGATGAAATGCTGGCCGGCAAAGACCAAGCCAAGCACCCCTTCCGCGGATTTTAGTGTCGCACGATGAGCAAGCCAACGATTCTGTTGCAGCTTGATACCGACGATCAGCCCAGCGTCTTTGACAGTGTGGTTGCCATTGACGCCGGGGTGGGGCACCTGCTGCGGCACCAGGCGATTACGGCCAAAAACGTGCGCGAGCGCGTGCATGGGGCGATTTTCACGCGCGGGCCGGGCGATTTGAAGAACACGGCGATCTTCGTCGGCGGCTCCGACGTGGCCGCCGGCGAAGCCGTGCTCGACGAAATCCGCCGCGCCTTTTTTGGCCCGCTGCGCGTCTCGGTGATGTTCGACCCATCGGGGGCGAACACCACTGCCGCGGCGGCCGTGTGCGCGGCGCGCAGGCACTTGGAGTTGGCCGGCGCGACGGCGTTGGTTTTGGCGGCGACGGGGCCGGTGGGGCAGCGTGTGGTGCGGCTGTTGGCCCGTGAGGCGGCGCACGTGCGCGTCGGCTCGCGCAGCGCCGAGCGCGCTCAAGCGGTATGCGACGCGGTGCGCACGCGCTACGGCGCCGCTCAGCTCGCGGCGGTGCCCACAGGCTCGCCTGAAGAAACGGCGTCCGCGTTGGATGGCGTGCAGGTGGTCATCGCCGCCGGCGCGGCGGGCGTGGAATTGGTCTCGCGCGACGTTTTACTCCAAGCGGGCGGCCTACGCGTGGCGATTGATCTGAACGCGGTGCCGCCGGCCGGTATCGGCGGCGTCGAAGTCACCAACCGCGGCGACGACCGCGAAGGCGTTTTTTGCTATGGGGCGCTCGGCGTGGGCGGCGTGAAAATGAAGGTGCATAAAGCGGCCCTGCAGCGGCTCTTTGAAGCGAACGATCGCGTGCTCGACGCCGAAGAGTTGTATGCGATCGCCTGTGAGCTACCATAGGTTCTTTGCCGCCTAGCGATTGGGGAGTTTCGCTGCCCGCGGTCGCCGAGTAAACTGGTGCATTGTCTCGGCTTGGTCATCATCCCCAGAGGTGCTTCAATGACACGATTCTGCTTGCCCCTACTTCTGCTTTTTGCGACGGCGCCGTTTTCTCACTTCGCCGCGCCGGCAGGCGCTGCCGAATCGGGCCAAACCAAGATCACGTTTAAGCGCACGCAACTCGACGGCAAGTTTCGCAGCGAGGGAACCTCGGTGGGCGATTTCAACCACGACGGCAAGCTCGATATTTCAGCCGGCAGTGTTTATTACGCCGCGCCCGACTGGAAGCTGCAAGTGGTCGCCGAGAAAGCGGAAGAGTACGATCCGCATGGTTACAGCCATAGCTTCTGCAACTTCGCCGACGATCTGAACGGCGACGGCTGGACCGATCTAATCGTGGTCGATTTTCCCGGTCAACAGACATGGTGGTTTGAAAACCCGCAGGCGACCGCCGGCCCTTGGAAGCGGCACACGCTGACGGCGGTGACGAACAATGAAAGCCCGACGTATCTCGATGTCGATGGCGACCGGCGGCGCGAACTGATTTGCGCGTTCTCGCCGGATCCGAAAAACGTGGAAGGGCCGCAACGCCGGATGGGCGTCATCTTTCGCGGCGGCGACGTGACGCAGCCGTGGACAATCAAGGCGATTTCCCTGGAGGCGGCGCCTTGTACGATGAAGTATACGCACGGGCTGGGCGTCGGCGACATCAACGGCGACGGCCGCAACGACGTGCTGGTGAAAGACGGCTGGTGGGAATCGCCCGCCGACGCCGCCGCCAAGGAGTGGCCGTTTCACCCGGCCAAGCTGGGCGAAAACTGCGCCCAGATGCATGTTTATGATTTTGACGGCGACGGCGACAACGACGTGCTCAGTTCGTCGGCGCATGGCGTGGGAATCTGGTGGCACGAACAAACGCCTGATGGTTTTAAGACGCACGAGATCGACAAAAGCTTTACGCAAACCCACGCTTTGGAGATGGCCGACATCAACGGCGACGGCTTGCCCGACTTTGTGACCGGCAAGCGTTGGTGGGCGCATGGACCCAACGGCGATGTCGATCCCGCGGCGCCGGCGGTCATGTATTGGTTTGAGTTTTCTCGCCGCGACGGCAAGCCGACCTGGACGCCGCACCAGTTTGACCACGACAGCGGCGTGGGCACGCAGTTTGAGATTGCCGACGTCAACGGCGACGGCCTGCTCGACGTCGTTACGTCGAACAAGAAAGGTGTGAATTACTTTCAGCAGGTTCGCGAGTAGCTGGTTGCTGTTGTCTGCCACGCTACGTAGCAGAACTCGTGAGAGTTCTGGCCGTAATCCACGGCGACGGCCAGACTTCTTACGAAGTCTGCTACCTGCCAATGAATAATCCGGGTTAGTACAACAACTATTGTCCGCTGATCCAATTCCAGTTGTGCATGCCGGCATGGGCGCGAGCGCGGTGCTGGTGCTCCCAGAAGGCGTTGGCATAATCATCGGCGGTATATTCGCCGGCGCGAATCCGCACGCGATGTCCGCGGCCATACCAGCCGCCGCGGAAGCCCGGATAATCAGTCGCGTAACGGCCACCACGGAAATTCTCGGCGTTGGCCGGAATGTAATGCCGGCCACTTGGATCGCTGTAGGCGCGGTCGAATGGATTCGGATCGTCATAGGCCGGCCACGCCTTGCGGGCGTAACGGCCTGACAGGGGCGAGTGCATGGTCGCCGGAAAACCATAATTAAGCTCGTAGCGGCTACGCCGATCACCCGGTGGGTAACGCATCTCGCCGCGATTGTTATAACGCCACACCGCCGGCGAATCGCGGTCGCCAAGGTGCGGATAGAACGGCGCGCCAAAATTTCGGTACGAGATTTTGTAATCGCTGTCTGAACGGCTCAGCGGCACCGGATCGTCGAAGTCGTATTCTTGGGCGGCCGCCGGCAAGCACACGCTCGCCAGCAAGGCTGCCGTCATGGTGAATTGTCGCATCGTTTCCCTCCTTCGCTACGTTTTACGTCACGCGGGCTGAAATGAGGGAACGCTCGCCGTGGGGCGACCTTCCCAGGTCGTCAAAGGAAGCGACCAAGGAAGGTCACTCCACGGGGAGGCGACGGACCCAATTCCTGCTCGCGTGCAGCATAGTATGTTCGCGAAAAAGGTGTGCAGTTCTCGTGCCGAACGTGCCGTACGACTCAATCAAGATTCAGATCGCTCAAAAACGTGTCGAGCTCGCTCTGGCGTTTCGTCAGCTCAGCCGCTTTCGACTGAATCTGGTCGCGGAGCTTTTCAACCTGGTCTTCCTGATCGCCGAACTTTTTCACGTAGCGGCGGTAAAGCTCCGAATTGCGATCGAGTTGCGGCATGTTCTGGCGGATGCGGTTTTGCTCTTGCTCGATCGCCGCGATCTGCCGCTCGAGCTCTTGCTTTTGGCTATTCAGTTCCGATATCTGCCCCTTGCGGCGAATCACTTCGGCCAGCGCCTGTTTGACTTTGTCGCTGACCACGCCGGACTGCAGGTAATATCGAATGGTGTTGTCATCGATGTTCGTGAGCGCGATCTGCTGCGCCACGGTCATGTTTTCAACCACTTCCAATTTGGCGGGCCTGCCGGGCTCGGCCTTGACGGCGAAGCGGTATCGATCGCGCGTTTTTTCCGTCGGCTCGGCTGGGGTGACCAGAGCCCAACCGCCCTCCACGCCGTATTCCACGAGCACGGTCTTGTCTTCGTGCCCTGAGTTTTTGATCGTGTAGTTGCGGCGGCGCTCCAGCTTGTTGCTGGTGTGCAGCACGCCTTTGACGACACTGCACTTGACAAGCTGCTGCGGCCATTGCCGGGCCTCGCTGGCGACTTCCGTCTTCAGGTCCAGGGCGTAGCTCACGAGCCGCTCGCTGCCAGGCGGCAGGTCTTCAATTTGGGCGTCGCCCGCGTAGGCGCCGCCGTCGAAGACGGTGATCGGCCCTTGCATCAAATACAGATCGCTGGTGTTCTTCAGTCGCAAGCCGTTGAGCGGATGCTTGGCCTGCACGCGCTCGTTGTAGATCGATACTTTCTCGCCCTTCACGTTGTCGTTGATGATGGGCAGCATGGCCGATTTTTGCCGCGGCAGGTTGACCGGTGTGTCGATGGCGTATTGAAACAACTCGCCCACGTCGCCCGCCTCGGCGAGCGACTCGACACCACGGTCAGATTCCCGATACTCCACGCCAAGCATTTGCCTATTCCCGCCGAACTTGCCGCCGGCCGCCGCGGCCGGGGCTGGCGCCGCAGGCGCGGCGTCTTGCATTTCTCGGCTGCCACGTTTTGCCAGGCTGCGGCGCAATTGCTTGTCGGCTCCGGCCTTTTCGGCAAATTCAACCTGCTTGCGAGCCAGGTCTTGCCCGTACACCTGCGGCCGCAACGAAGCGAATAACTCCGGCTCTACCACCGGCCGCGGCACAAAGAGCGGTTCATACAGGTTCATGACGAAGGAGATGGGACGGCCGCTAACCAGCGTCAACGAGACCCCGTCCCAATCTTCCTCACTGGTGTTTTCCACAATCGCCCAGCCCTGCAAAAGCGGGGCGCCTTCTTCAGGCAGCACCAGCCGGTAGCTGGTTTTCCAGATTGGCGCCTCTTGAATGTATCCCACGCGCACCGGCCGTTTGCCCTGGCCCAAAAACTCCAGCGTCACCGATTTTTTATCGTTGTTGTGGCCCAGGGCAAGCACGGCCAGCGCTTGCCGCAATTCGGCGTCGAGCTTTTCGTTGGAAAGCTTGATGCGGCCGACGCTTTCCAGCTTGACGCTGCGCAGCCCTTCGGGCGTGAGCAAGTTGAGCATCTCGATCTCAACCACGTCGTCGCCGACCTTTTGCTTGCGGGTTTCCATGCCCAGAATGGTGCCCGACAGGGCGTTGGGAGCGTCAAGCTCGACCTTTTCGCCGCGTACTTGATCGAGCAATTGGGCCAGCGTGGGGTTGCTGGTGAGGTCGATGGCGAAGGTTTTGAGCGTTTTGGTGATGGGATCCTGCGAGCCGTAAGTAACGGTCGACACACGCCCGCCGCCCAGGTCTTCGAGCACCATGCTTTTCAGCAGATCGTTGACGTTTTCGACGTTGAATTTCAGCTCGACGCGCGCGTCGCCATCGATTTCGGCGCCGCGTTCAAAGAAGCCGACGCCTGAGTTAAACAACACAATCCGCTTGAGCGGCACCTTGGCTTGTGTCATTTCGTCGCCGGCACGGACGGCCGTGCCAAGCAAAAACGTGGCCGCCAGGCAAGTGGCCGCCAGCGGCTGAAAGTAGAAACATGGTCGCGTGAACATCGCAGTGGCTCCTCAGGGGTTTTAATGCAAGTATAGGGCAAATGGGCCAGTGTGGCAGGCTGCTCCTGGCCGCATTGTTGGAAAAGTCGCTACTTGGAAAAGACGCGGTTGCCACCAGAAAAGTTCCCAGTCGGTCCCATCACCGGCCGCCTGGCAACTTCCCATAGTCGAGCGATTTTTTTATCATGCCAGTTTGCCCTGTTCTTTCCCGCCTAAATAAAAACCACTCATGATGCCCACCAAAGGTGAAGCGTTTGCCGGTCTTTCCGTCGCCCTGACCACCCCGCTGCGTGCGGGCGAGGTCGATTACGAAGCCCTGCGCGCCCAGGTTGAATTTCAGATCGCGGCCGGCACGAACTGCCTTTGCCCGGTCGGCACCACCGGT
The DNA here is from genome assembly GCA_036379555.1 of Pirellulales bacterium. Taxonomy (GTDB): domain Bacteria; phylum Planctomycetota; class Planctomycetia; order Pirellulales; family JAICIG01; genus DASSFG01. The sequence continues at coordinate 6,767 of DASVGM010000525.1, forward strand.
GAGTCGCCGACGCTCTCGCACGACGAGCATGAACGTGTGATCGGCGCCGTGGTCGAGTTCGCCGCGGGGCGTGCCAAGGTGATGCCGGGCACCGGTTCCAACAGCACGCGCGAGGCTCTCAGGCTCACGCGCTGGGCCGAAAAAGCCGGTGCCGACGCCGCCCTTGTCGTCGCGCCCTATTATAACAAGCCCACACAGGAAGGGTTTTACCAGCATTTCAAAGCCCTGGCCGAGGCGGTGGGCATACCGATTTGCGTTTACAACATTCCGGGCCGCACCGGCAAGAATATCGAGCCAGAAACGATCGCCCGAATGGCCGAATTGCCGAGCATCGCTCTGGTGAAGGAAGCCACCGGGTCGATGGATCAGGCTTCGCAGATTCTGGCGTTGACAAACCTGACGCTGCTCAGCGGCGACGACAGCCTGACCTTGCCGCTGTTGGCCATTGGCGGCCGCGGCGTGATCTCGGTGGTGGGCAACATCGTGCCGCACGACATGCGGGCCTTGTGCCTGGCTTTTGAGTCTGGCGATCTGGCCGAAGCGCGGCGCTGGCACAACAAGCTCTTTCCGCTTTGCCGCGACATGCTGGGCCTGTCGACCAATCCGATTCCGGTGAAAGCGGCCATGAAAATGCTGGGCCGCGACACCGGCGAGTTGCGTCTGCCGATGACGCCCCTCTCCACGGCCGAGGAACAAAAACTCGCCAAGACACTAAGCACCTACGGGCTGCTGTAGGAGACCCGTCCGCTGATGAGCGCGAATGAGCCAACACGGCCATGATCGAAACGGTGGCCTATTGCCAGTGAAAGCGGCATACCGCCTACTAATATGGAATGTGGATCCCAGCACCTGTGTACAATCGAAGGTAGTAGTATGACTCAGGTTACTGGTCACGTTTTTTTGCAGGAGTAGGAGCAATGACTTCCGTTTCGATCCAAGAAGCCCAGATAAAGCTGCCGGAGTTGATTCACGAACTTCAGCCAGGAGAAGAGGTGGCAATCATCGAAAACGATCTGATGGTTGCGAAGCTTGTCAGCAGCGCACCAACGGCAAAACCCGCCTTTCGACCACCTCCGGGGCTTGGCAAGGGTTTCATCACCATCGTCGCTGACGATGACGAACACCTGCAGGACTTCGCGGAGTACATGCCGTGAGGGCGCTGCTCGATACTCACGCCCTTTATTGGTATATCGAAGGCGACCAGCAGCTCAGCGCAAGCGCGCGAGCGGCCATCCAAGACGCGTCGAACGAAGTGCTCATTAGCCCGGCATCGTACTGGGAAATGGCGCTCGTCGAGAACATCGCGATCGTCAGCAACGATGCCGCCCTGGACGCGTATGGCGTTACGAGGCTGTGGTAGCCGGCTTCGTGAGAAGTCAGGCGGTGGCACGCGTTTACGGCCAGAATTATTACCAATTCGGCTACGCACACTGTCGCGCATCCTCCGGGGCCGGTGCGTAATGCGGGCTACCGATCGAGATGAACCATCACCAGCGCAATGTCGGCCGGCGTGATGCCGCTGATGCGGCTGGCCTGGTCGAGGCTCACCGGCTGTACGCGAGCCAGCTTCTCGCGCGCTTCGGCCCGCAATTGCCCGATCGAACCGAAATCGAAGTTCGCCGGAATCCGCTTGTGCGCCAGCCGCCGCTGCCGTTCGACGTCGATGTCCTCGCGCGCCAGGTAGCCGGCGTACTTGGCGTCGCACGCGACCTGCTCGGCCACCTCGCGCGGAACCGCCGCCAGTTCGGGCAACAGGCCGATCATGTCGCTCCAAGTGGTTTCCGTGCGGCGCAACAAATGAGCCAACGTCAGTTGCTCGTGCCGCGTGGTCTCCATCAGTTGGCTGACGCGATCGATCTCCTTCGCCTTGGCTTCAAATCGCCCCCAACGCCGGACATCGACCAGCCCAAGCCGCCGGCCAAGCGGAGTCAGCCGGCGGTCGGCGTTGTCGTGCCGTAGCCGCAGACGATATTCCGCCCGGCTGGTAAACATGCGATAAGGCTCATCGACGCCGCGCGTCACCAGGTCGTCAATCAAGACGCCGATATACGCCTGGTGCCGATCGAGCACCAACTCCTCACCGCCGCGCAGCGACAGCGCCGCGTTGGCCCCCGCCACCAACCCTTGGGCCGCGGCCTCCTCGTAGCCGGTGGTGCCGTTGAGTTGCCCGGCAAAGTAAAGCCCGGCCACCAGCTTCGTCTCCAAGGTCGTGCGCAGTTGTTCGGGCGGCGCGTAGTCATATTCAACGGCATAGCCATAACGCATGATTTCCGCCCGTTCGAGTCCCGCGATGTGCTGAAAGAGCGCGTCTTGCACGTCGCGCGGCAAGCTGGTGGAGATGCCGTTGACGTAAACCTCCGAGGTGTGGCGGCCTTCAGGCTCAAGAAACAATTGGTGCCGCTCTTTGTCAGCGAACCGCACCACTTTGTCTTCAATGGAGGGGCAATAGCGCGGTCCGCTCGAGCTGATTTGCCCTGAGTACATCGGCGCCCGGTGCAGATTGGCGCGAATCAGATCGTGAACCGCCTGGTTGGTGTGCGTGATCCAGCAGGGCACCTGCGGCGTGGTCAATCGCTCTGTGAGAAACGAAAAAGGCTGTGGATCGTCGTCGCCCGGCTGGATTTCGGTGCGCGCGAAGTCGATGGTGCGGCCGTTCAATCGCGGCGGCGTGCCGGTTTTGAAGCGTGCCAGGCGAAAACCCAACCGCTGCAAGGCGTGTGAGATGCCGGCGCTGGTTGATTCGCCAGCGCGGCCGCCCGGCGTTTTGGCCTCGCCCGTGTGCATTAAAGCTTGCAAAAAGGTGCCCGTGGTCAGCACGACGGCCCGCGTGCGATAGATGGCGTCGCCGCGCACGCGCACGCCCATCATGCGGTGCCCTTCGGCCGCCTCCTCGACGAGCAGGTCTTCCACAATCTCTTGTCGCAGCGAGAGGTTTTCTTGTAGTTCGACGAGGCGTTTGATTTCGTGCTGGTAGGCTTTTTTATCGGCCTGGGCGCGGGGGCTGTGCATGGCAGGCCCCTTGCGGCGATTCAGCAAGCGGAACTGAATGCCGGTGGCGTCGATGGCCGCGCCCATGAGGCCGCCGAGGGCGTCGATTTCGCGCACGATCTGACCTTTGGCCACGCCGCCGATGGCCGGATTGCAGCTCATTTGCCCGACGGTATCGAGACTTGTGGTCAACAGCGCGGTCTTCGCGCCCAAGCGCGCGGCGGCCGCGGCGGCTTCAGTGCCGGCGTGTCCGGCGCCGACGACGACGACATCAAACTCATATTCAGCTTGCGGCATACATCTCTTAAAAAAATCTCTTTGACAAACGGCGGCTCGCCAATCAGGCTGGAGGTATCAACCCTCTCACATCGGTTCCACACATGAAACGCATTCTTTTGGCGATCGCCGTCGTATCGGCCAGTTTTTGTTGGGCGCCCGCGGCGCAAGCGGAAAACTGGATGTTTCAACGCAGCTATTATAGCCATTCGCCGGCGGAGCCGGTGGCGATTGGCCGGCGTGCCCGCGGCGGGCCTTATTATACACGACCGCAGGGCGCTTATTTCAACGGCGGATTTCGCCGGTTGCGCAGCACGATCAACGTCGGCGGACTAGTTTACGACAATCTGAACCTGTTTGAGTCGTGGGCTCAAACCGGCGGGCAGTTCTGAGCAGTTTATACCAATTCCGGCAACGGTTCCGCGTGATCGACTAAGTATTGCGGCCGCCCAGCCCGCGCCTCGGCGCGCAGGATTTCGACCAGCGACATGTCGGCCAGCGCCAGGCCGCCGATCTTCAAGAAGCTGCCTCGCGTGAGCCCGTCGCAGTATTTGGCCCGATCGCCGTAAATGCTGAACATGGCCATGTTCCTTGAGAAATCGCAGGTTGAAGTTGAATTGCTTATTCTGACACATCATAGAGCAAGCGGCGCTCTGCTTCAACGATGACTGGTGCGTCGCTACGGTAGCCTTTTTTCGCTAAGAACCTTGGCGGTGGCTGCTCCTGGCAGAGCTACAAAACGCCCCAGGTCTTCGCAGAAGAAGTGGTCGATGGTGCGGATGTGCTGGCTGAGAAATGGATCGGTCTGCATATTTGGGCGAATATCGCAGTAATAAACGCCGTCGAGCGGGTTCAGCTTGATGGTGTAGCCTTTGAAATGTCCGGGCAAGAATGTCGCATTGACTCCGTACCTGTTCGGCAACTTGGTGTTCTTTCGTTGTACGTCGTTGAGAAAAATGGCGATGTGCGGAATGCACGAATCGGTCAGCTTGCAGTACAAGTATTTATCGATAAAGACCTTATCGAGACGATCCTTGCTCGACGTCTTCACGCCTCCAATCACCTTCACGGTCTCGCCTTCCTTAATGATCAGATCATGCTGGTAGCTCATGTTGAACTGAGCGATACCGTCGACCGTGATCGGAATCCGAACCGTTCCCGCGGCGCAGTCAATTCCCAATCCGCGAATCAGCAACAAGATCAAACGCTCGAAGAGGTCGCCGTTTAGCTTCCTCGCTGTATTGGCGCGGTTGGCGGGAAGTGCGTCGAGCGCGGCGCCTATGCATTGCTGGATGGTATAGATCGATTTGCAAATCAGAATCCGCGCAGGTTCATTGTCGTGGTCGATCTTCCAAGGCTCGCCAATGATCTCTCGAAACCCGCTGTCAATGACCTCGGAGTCGGCGGCGGGGATGAGCAAATGTGAGTTAAGCGGGCGCGTGATGTTGAAGTGGCCGTCTTCTTTGTATTGAAAGAACTGATAGTGATTCTCGTTTTGCGACACGATGCGCGCCTGGAGGTTCCCGGCATGGTCGATGAAGTCCAAATACCTGCGTGCGAAGAAGATAAAATCGTCGAGGGTCTCGAACGACTCTTCCGTCGACGCGCAGTTGACCAATTCCCGCAGCTTCACCGGATGCTTTCGCGGCGCGCCGCTGTCTTGCGATCGAGATCGAGCCACTCGGCGGCCGGCATCTTGGGGACGTTTTCGATTCGATTTGCCGCCCATTCGTTGTATTTCAGCTCCAGATCGCACCCCATCCATTTACGGCCCAACTGCTCCGCGACAACGAGCGTCGTGCCCGATCCCGAGAACGGATCGATAACCAAATCGCCTTCTTTCGAGGCGGCGAGCACGAGTCGGCGCAACAACTCTTCAGGCTTTTGCGTGGGGTGGGGCGTTTTCTCACCCATGCCGTTGCAGGTCG